>NZ_NOZT01000021.1:0-52211 GCF_002412355.1 Acinetobacter sp. YT-02 | reverse complement strand
ATAGTCTCGCTATTCCCTGCGTTTCATGCCTGATCTGCTCAGTTTTAGCCTACAGCGCAAGCCATTTATGAAATATCAACAGACCCTAATTTTTCGCATAAAAAAAGCCTAGAGAAAGGTCACTCTAGGCTTGGAAAGTCACAAACTTTTATCAATAAATTTGATGACACATTATTAGAATATTCACTCTATCATTTCAACAAAAAATTAATTTTATTTGTACATTTTTTATGAAAATAATCACATATCGTCTAGTTTTTGCCTAAACGGTATAACTAAACACTCAATTCAACTTGGAATTTTATCTTTAGCACGATCTTGCAAACTTAAATGACCACGTAAAACATCTGCAAACATCCGCCAGTCTGAAATAAAACTATACACAGGCTGTTTAAAACTGGCAGGTTTATTTTTTTCAAAAACAAAGTGCCCGACCCATGCACAGGCATAGCCTGCTAGCAAACCATAGAGTACATATTTGGCTTTTTTCTGGCGTATGGCTTTGCTCACACAATATAAACCGATACTGCTGCCAACAACGTGCAAACGACGGCTCATGATGTTGCGGTGTTCAGTTAAATAAAAACGGTAAAAGGTTGAATAGTCCTGAATTGGCAATTCAAACTTGGGGTCTGGTGTCGGCTCAAATTCGGGCTTTGATGCTGCGTTCATGTTCATCATCCTGATGTTTATAAATTTGAATTATTTTTGCTACGCTCAACGACACTTTAAACTAAGCCAAAATAAAAACCAAACACTAAAAAGCCAAGGTCAAGCCTTACTTCTTGGCATATTTTAGTTACAATCAAACGCACTTTTGCAAAACCTTAGTTCTGCAATTTTCACAAATTTATAATACCAATTTGTTTGCCGCTGCTTTGGCGCAACATGCTTTACGTTCAGGATATTTTTCATGGTCGAAGTTGAATTAAAATTTCAAATTCCAGTCGCACGTCGTACTGCACTACTCAAAACTTTAGACCCGAAAAAATCGACTCAAATTCCATTAAAAGCACGCTATTTTGATACATCTACGCACAGCTTGGCGCATCATGGCATGGCGTTAAGACTGCGTTTAGAAGGTGAGCAATGGGTACAAACTTTAAAAGCGGCAGGTCAAAGTCATTTTCATAGTTTTGAACATAACCATCCACTTGCGCCAACTGAAAATCCAGATACTCCACCACAACTTGATCTGCAAATTTATCAAAGTATTCCCGAAGCACAACAATTGCTAAATCAAGCTTTGGGACAAAATTGGGATCAGTTGCAACTACAATTTGAAACCGATATTCAACGTACCTCACGACTAATGACCGTTGAAGATACTGACATTGAAATCAGTTTAGATGTTGGTCACATTCGTTGTGCAGATGCTGAAGTTGAAGTACATGAAGTTGAGTTTGAACTGAAACAAGGTTCAATTCAGCAATTGCTGGCTTTTAGTTTTGAATGGGTGAAAAAATTTCATTTATGGCTGGATGTGCGCAATAAAGCAGAAATTGGACATTTGCTTTCTGTGCAGCAAAAAGTCAGCCCTGCGGCTCAGAGCAAAGAATTTCAATTCAGTAAAAAAGACCATGCAGACCAAAATTTACGCCTGTTAATTGCACAACAATTACAGCATTTATTGCCTAATATTGCCGCAATTTCTGCACAAGTTGCCGAACAAAGTCATATTGATCAGGCGCAGTTCGCTTTGCAACATTTACAACTAACACTATCCTTATTTAAAGATTGGTCGAAGCATTTAGGCGATAAATGGGCAATGCAAATTGCAGCATTTAAACAACATTTTGATCACCTGCAGCATTTGGAACACATGCAAGCCACACTCGGCGCATTTTTACAGAACCCGACGACTGCAGAGAACCTAAAAAAAGATACCTTGTACGCCCAAGAAAAATTGGTCAATTTAGTCCGTTCAACGCAAAATGTGCATCACTATTTAGAATTATTGATGTTTAGTTTAGCCGCGAGCGATCACTCAGGTTTAGACTTAAAAACTGCCGCACAAAACACGTTGCAACAGCAATATAAGCAGTTGCATGAACAATTACAGCACAGTGATATTCACGATTTTGAAAGTTTAGATCAACTGGCTTTGCGTATTCAGGAACTAAAATTTAGCTTCCCCATTTTGACGCATATTTATGATGTCAAAAATTTGCAGAAATATAGTAAAGCTTTGAATGATGCACAGCTTGCAGCACAGGAATATCAAGTGTTGGCATCTTCTGCAGCATACATTCAACAAACTGAATTGGAAGCGAGCGACTGGTTTGTTTTAGGTTGGCTCACTGCAAAACAGGAAGTGTATGCACAGCGTTTATTGGAAGCGACAGAACAATTTATGGTGAGCCGTAAATTCTTAAAATAAGTATCCTTAACATCCTCAAAGCACACGCTAAAAATACTGCAATACAACGGCAGCCTTGTGAATATTCATTCGGCTGCTTTGTGTTAAAAACTGAATACAAATTATTTTATTTTTCAAGCTTTTGTTCACAATTCTCCCCTTGTTCATTTATAGATTTACACTATAGTAAAGAGAACTTATCTTGTTTCATCGAGGGCATTCCCGATGTGTGAAATAGAATTAAAATTTCAAATTCCACACAACTATCGTGCGGCATTTGAAAAAGCATTTAAAAAGAACAAACTGGTTCAACAACAACGCTTATGGGCTAAATATTATGATAGTCCTGAACAGCACTTAGCCAAGCAACGCATTGCCCTGCGTCAGCGTTTAGAGGGCGATATTTGGAAACAAACTTTAAAAGCGCCTAGTCCACAACATTATGAACGCTTTGAGCTTGAACATGAATTAGGACATGATGCGCCTGAATTGTGTGATTTGGCATGTTATGAAAATCATAAACAAGCACGAAAGATTTTAAAAAAAGCCTTAGACGGTTCAGAGGTAGATTTAACCCTGCAGTTTGAAACCGATGTTTTACGCTACAGCCAATTGGCACATTATAAAAACAGCCAAATTGAAGTTGCTTTTGATTTAGGTGAAATCCGCCAAGGCAAAAATTCGGTTGAAATTTACGAAGTTGAGTTTGAACTGAAACAAGGTGAAATTGCAGACTTAATTGCCTATATTCAGCCGTGGATTAAAAAATATCATTTATGGCTCGACACACGCAGTAAATCGCAGCGTGGCAATATGCTGTATAACAATGAAACCATGATTCCTGTACAGCAGCAAAGTACCTTGCAATTGCAACACCCCGAAAATATGCATGAGTTGTTGGCGCAAATTACCCAGAATTGTTTGGCACACTTGCTGCCAAATGCAACTGCGATTGCCAGTCAAGATTATGCCAGTGGGCATGTGCATCAAGCGCGTGTTGCCATTCGACGTTTACGCAGTTCCTTAAAAATTTTTGCTGAATATGATGCGTTGGCAAATAACAATTGGGAAAGTCAATTGGCGACACTTTTTCAGCAGTTAGGTTCGACCCGCGATCAAGATGCTTTGCGCGAAAGTCTGATTCCGCAACTTGAAAATGCAGGCTCACCTATTACCGAACTACCACCTGCAGCATCTGAAAACATTGCGATTGATGCAATTTTCCGCTCACCGACCACAACCTTATTACTGTTACAACTTATGAGTTTTGCACATTCGGCTGCGATTGCAGATGCAGAATCAAAACCATTCAAAAAAGTATTACGTAAACGCTTGCAGAAAATGCATCAACAAATTTGTGATGATACAGGTCATTTCCAAACCTTGGATGTGGAATCTAAACACCGCACGCGTAAGCGTGTAAAACGTTTACGCTATACCGTGGAGTTTGTGAGTAGTTTATTTGCAGAAGATGACGTCAAAACGTATTTAAAAACCCTAAAACCATTACAGGAAACTTTAGGGCATTTTAATGATTTAATGGTGGCACAAGGTCTATATGAAAGCCATGCTCAAACTGAACCGAAAACATGGTTTGTATTGGGATGGATTGCGTCTGAAGAGCGTCATATTTCCATACAGATCGAACAGGATTTACAACAGTTTGCTGAAAGTCAGCCTTTTTGGTCGTAGTTAAAGTTTGATCATCAATCAATGATCACCTTTAAGCTCAACAGAGATGCATTTCATTTTGAGCTTTTTTATATTTAATCTTAATATTGCACACTTTCTAAAAGCTTAACGATATTTACCAAACACTTTCCATGTTTGGTTATCCGCTAAAGGGTCTTGATAGCTGTCACTGCGCTGCTTACGTGGCTTATCGCGCGCATCGACCAGTTCAAAATGCGGTTCAACACTTAACACAATACCATTCACATAAAAACGGGTGCGCGTGTAGTCACTTTGCCCATGCTGAAACACATAAGTACGCAAATCAATAAACTCACGATGTGCCACCAGTGCTGCATTGTCATCACTGTCTAACCAACGCTGCATGAGCTGAATTTCCTGCGGTTCAAATTGCCCACATTTTTCGATCAGGCTGGCAATCCCCCGAAAAGTTTTCGATTCTTTGGCGCGGGTTTTATTCACTCGAATCCGATCGACATGAAAATAAAATAAGGGCAAGTTCAAATGACTAGGTAAATGCACGGCATCAATGACTTCATCTTGCATAAAAGGCTGAAATAAATCCTGTGCACGTTCAATCAACCCTGTCCATTGTTTATAGTATTCTGCTACTTCTGCGCGTGTTCCATAATAAATCGGCAAGCCTTCAACATGGGCAAGTTGCACGGGTGGCCAAATATTTTGACGTAATAAAGCAATGTCGCTTTTTAAACTTTGTACCGCAATCGCATCTTGCATCAACCACTCCAATTTTGCTTAGGCTATTTTTAGCTTAAGGCAAAGGTTTTGTTTCTGCAAGGCTTTGCCTATAATGAAACATTCAGATTTTTAGCTTAGGAAAAATTCATGGTTCAAAAGATTGAAGCAACCGATGTAACCGAAGAAGAAGCATTAAATGCGGCTTTTTTTGAACGTGCCGATGAATTTATTAAACAGGCCAATGGCTTCTGTCATTTTGAAAAAGGCTCGACAGTAAAACCTGCCGAAATTCGTGGTCAGGTGAGTGCTGCCATGTTATTTGCTACTGCACGTTTTAATACTTGGGTGGCAGCCAATAATTTTAAAGATGGCAATGAAATGCGCGATGCCAAAGACCAAGTTATGTCATATATCTTGCAGCAATTTCAAATGATGCTTGAAGATAATTATGACGAATATTGCGAGCAGTTTGAAAACTATTTGCGCTTCCGCCACAACGAAGAATTTCATACCCATAAACATGATCACGACCACTCGCACGATCATTAATTTTTCGTATAAACAAAGCCCTACGGGGCTTTTTTTATTGAGGCTATTTTTAAAATTTGTAGTTTTTCGATAAATAACCCTTCCCTTTTGCAACATGATGGCTTTGAATAGTGAAATACTAGCGTCATAAAAACAGGATGATTATGCAGAATCTAGGATTTGCACTCATTGATGCACATATTCATCAGTGGGATCCGTACAACACGCCGCACAGCGCACGACTTGCTGTTAAGCTTTTGGGCAAGCATCCCAATTTGCTAGATAAAACCATCCGCCTGATAAAACCAAAAACACTCATTGAAACTTTAGGACGCACCGAGCACGTCACATCGCCCTATTTACCTGAGCATTATGCCCGTGACTTAGGTTTTTATACGGCTGAAAAAGTCGTGCATATTGAAGCCAATTGGCACAACCATAAAGGCAAAGGCGTAGTTGGTGAAACCGAATTTATAGAAAGTCTGGATTTTAAAAATAATGGTTTGGCTTTGGGCGCGATTGTCGCCACTGCAGACCCGCGCGATTCTAATTTTAAGAAAATTCTAAAATTACATCACAAAGCCTCTCCAAACTTCCGTGGAATTCGTAAAATGGCAGCCGTGCATGAAGATCACGGGATTTTCTCTTGGGCAGACGAACCACATTTATATCGGAACAAAAAGTTTCTAAAAGGTTTTGAAGCTTTAGCGCAATATAATTTAAGTTTTGATGCATGGACGTATTCGACCCAATTGGGCGATGTCTTGGCGCTGGCTAAACAATTTCCAGAAACTTCTATTGTACTTGACCATTTGGGCACACCTGCAGGGCTGTTCGGGCAAGTTGGCACACATACAGGCGTGACCAAAACAGCACGGGAAAACATTCTGTTTCGTTGGCAAGAAGATATTGCCGAGTTGGCACACTGTCCAAATGTTTACAGCAAAATTTCAGGGTTATTTATGCCTGTTTTAGGACATCAATTTCACTTGCAAAAACGTGAAGCCTCAAAACAGGAAATTATAGATTTAACTGCACCACTGATTCAGCATGCCTTACAAAGCTTTGGAATATATCGGTTGATGTTTGCTTCCAATTTTCCAATGGATCGAGTGAGCACGTCTTTGGTCAATTTAATTGATGCGACTAGTGATATTGTTGCGGCCTATCATCCAAATGCTTTGCAGCAAGTGTTTCATCATAATGCCAAACAGTTTTATCGTTTATAAAGCTTTAGCCAATTGAGCATAGATAGCAAACTTGAAGACAAAAAACGCATCGAAATGGATGCGTTTTTTGTATCTGCTCAAAATTAAATTGAATCTTTATTTAGACTGCGGCTTTAACGGCAGCACCTCAACATTGGCTTGACCATATTGATCGGCGGCTACTTCAAGCAAATGTTCTAAGCGTAAATATTTCTGAATCACAGCATCTACATCGGCTTTGCTGAGTTTTGCTAACGCTTGATCACGTCGCTCACGGTAACGTAAATCACGACCTTGTTCTAATTGCGGTACCAACATACGGTGGATACTGCGTTCATCTTCTAAGGCAGTCACACGTTTTTTCAAAATATCGGCTTTTGCAGCTTCAACTTCTTGCAAGCTGACACCATCACGGCGCAAATCCTGCAACACTTTATGCACCGCCTGTGACACTTGAGCCGACTTGCCTGCACTGTATTGCGCAGAAATACTGAGCGCACCCGATTGTTCAAATTCACTTAAACTCAAACCACTACTAAAACCATAAACCAATGCATTTTTTTCACGTAGTTCTTGTGCCAAACGTGAAGACAATTGCGATTCACCCAAAATATAACTCAGCACCATCATGGCAGGTGTGTCAGGATGATTCACACCCAAAGGTAAGGTCAATAAACTTTGATAACTGCCAAATTCGCGCTGTTCTGCCAATACATGCAACTTTTTCGCAGGATATGCCGTATAGGCTGAATCTAAGCGTTGATATGCTTCCGTATTGCGTGATTGTCCTAAACGCTGGGTTAAAGTTTTTTTGATTTGTTTCGGATCAAACTCACCTGTAATGGCAATCTGTGCATGATTCATGGCAAAAAATTGACGATATAACTGCTGCACCTGCGCTTGGGTTGCAGTTTGCAGTTGTTGCTTCGCAAATTCAGGCTCGAAGTGATAGCGTAAATCGCCCTGCGGGTAAATTTCAATTAAACGCGCCATAGTCAAAGCAGCCACAGTTTCAGGCTCGGTATAAGGTCGTTCTAAACTGGATAAACTTTGAGAACGAATTAAATCAAACTGACTTTGCTCAAAACTTGGGTTTTGCATGACATCTAAAACAAAATTAAAAAACGCATTAAACTTTTCATTTTTTGCCACAATTTGAATATGAATCGCATTAGCATCGGCTTGTGCAAAAGCCGAACCACCTGCAGCAATTGACTGATCGGCGATGTCTTGCAAACTATGCTCTTGAGATGCACGCAGCAACAAATACGCGGTTAAATCTAAAATTTCGCCCTGCTTAAATAAAGATTGTGCCGTACCAAAATTTACCGAAATGGTGGCATAGGTTTTATCATCACGCGTTGCAGTTGGAAATAATGCATATTTGGCACCATTTTTTAAGCTGCCACGCTGAATCTTTTTTTCATTTTTAATCAAAGCTTGTTTAGATTTTTGCACATAGTCTGTCACTTCTTGCTGATAACTTTGCACATCTTTCAAAGGTGCAACAGGTGTATCTTGCTGATCTAAAGTTTTTGCTGTATTTAGATTATTTTTTGCTGTGAGTGCCTGTTTTTGATCTTCAGGTGTGGGCTGAATATCGCCAATGACCCGATGCTGTGCAGTGAAGAACTGTTTTAAACGCTGATTTAGTTCATCTGCATTTAACTGTTGAATATTGTTTAAATCACGCCAATATTGTGTCCAATCACCCTGATAAGCCACAGCATAATCACTCAAGCGACCACCCAAAGCCACCGCATCATTCATCACACTGTCTGCCTGATTTTGAATCAGGTTTTTGACGCGTTGTAACTCAGCATCATCAAAGTTTTTTGCCTGTTCGATGCTTTGATTCAAGCCAGTTTGTACTTGCTTGGCATCGTGATTGGGTGCATACAAAGCCCCCATCAACACCAAATTAAAATCTTGATCTAACCATGTGCTGGACTGCACCATGGTACTTTTGCCGGTTTCTACCAGTGCTTGATACAAATGCCCACTCGGTTGCAATGTATGTAAATATGGTGACAGCACCAAAGCGGTTTTGATCTTTTCGTCATTGCCATTTAAATACAGATTAAACTTGGCCAGTTGACTGCCCTTTTGTACCACAAAATTTCGTTGCTGAATTTTGTTGCTGTCTAATCGTGGCACTTGTACTTGTTTGGGAATTTGTCGTGCTGCAATTGGACTAAAATGTTGATCAATTTGTTTTAACACCGCTGCCTGATCAAACTTGCCTGTCATCACTAAAATGGCATTATTCGGCGCGTACCATGTGCGATAAAATTGATTTAACTCCTGCATTTTAATGGATTGCAGTTCATTTAAATCGCCAATGGGTAAGCGTCCGAAATACTGATTGCCATAGGCCGATTTCCACACCTGATCTAACAAGACTGAAAACGGTTGATCCATACGCACTTCGCGTTCACGCTTTACAATCGCAATTTCGGCAGGCACATATTTTTCCTGCATGACCAATTTATCCATGCGTTCCGCTTCAAGATAAATCATCTCATTGACGGCGCGAGTTTCAGGACGAATGATGTTGGTGTATTTAGTGGAGTAATAGTCGGTGCTGGCATTGTGCATTAAACTATATTGATCTAAACGGCGCTGAAACTCCTCGGCAGGTACGTTTTCTGTACCTTTAAATGCCAAATGTTCCAACAAGTGTGCCAAACCACCTTTGCCTTGTGGATCATTCAATGAACCCGTTAAATACACCATATTCATAAAGACTTTATTTTCTTTCTGATTGGGTGCCAAAATGACTTTTAAGCCATTATCAAGTTGATATTCTTGTATTTCTTGCTTAGATTTTACTAAAACTGGCTGCGCGAAAATCACGCCATTAAATGCCAGTACACATAAAGATAAAGTGAGAGTTTTAAAACGTAGCAACTTCTTTTTCCCGATTGATTTCATTCTATTTTTTGATTTGCCATGAAATATGACAATTTTCAACTTGAGCGCAAACAGCATAACAAGCTGCAATTAAACCCACAGTAAATATTTGCAAATGATGTAAGTTAAAACCAAGAAAAAAATCTAGCAGACTTCTCTCATCTCAGCTTCATCTCCAAGATACAAGGTCTAATGCTGTGCATGTTTAAATCATGATTTCGCCCTGCAAATATAACTGCGCATAACCTGAAATTTCGATGCGATCATTAGGTAAAATTTTGCAATACAGTACGCCACCTCGGGCAGAAGCCTGATATGCCACAAGTTCGGTTTGCTGTAATTTTTCTGCCCATAGCGGTGCAATTGCAGTATGAATTGAACCTGTAACAGGATCTTCTGCAATGCCCATGGCTGGTGCAAAATAACGCGATACGCAGTCATACTGTGTATTTGCAGAGGCAGTAATCGCAACATCAACACTCGACTGTGCCGTAATGGCTGTGCGCAACTGTCCCAATTGTTTTAATAATTCAAGGTTAGGCTGTTCATCTAACACATCTTGTACCGATTCATATTCCACAATATAGGCTTGCGCATTGATATAGACGTTTTTAAATGGTTTAGTCAAAGCTTGGCGTAAAATATCGGGATAATCTTCAACTTGTTGGGCAGCACGAATTGGGAAATTCATGCAAATTTTGCCATCTTGCTGTTGCTGAACTGTAAAAATCCCCAATTTTTTCACATGAAATTGAATTGTCTTTGTCTCGGTATAATCCTTAAATAAAACAAAGCCGCTGGCAAGTGTCGCATGTCCACAAAAATCGACTTCTGTTGTGGGTGTAAACCAGCGAATTTCAAAGTTTTCCGCATCTATCATTTTGACAAAAGCGGTTTCAGACAGATTATTTTCCAATGCGATATTTTGCATTAAATCATCGGCTAACCATGTTTTACTAACAAGTACGGCAGCAGGATTGCCTTTAAATAATTCATGGCTAAAAGCATCGACTTGGTAAATTTTCATTAATGAACTCATGATCCTAAAAATATATACACTAATTTCATCTTAAGTTCTTTTCACTATAAGTGCCTAGCCAATTTCTGTACTTTCAATCTGCCAAGCGGGTTGATTTTGGACTAATTCGGCATAAAGCGAGCAGTAGTATCAGGGAAGTATGTTATTGGCTGTGATGCCAAGTTTGTAAAAGCTGTCTTCTTTAGCCCAACATTGGGCTTTTTTAGCGCTTAGCTTTCTAGTTTTTAATCGTTGTGATACTGCTGCTCATTTTGGCAAGCACACCAAAAAAATATTTATCAATAAGCAATACTTTCCCCCATTCTTATCGCATAATAGAGCCATCTCAAACGCACTGTATTTGCGATTTAATTGGAAATCGCCCGTTTTTCCTTTTAAATACTCTCAATTTTCCCAATTTATTGAATTTAAAGAAGCATTTCTTATGAAAATCGTCATCTTAAATAAACCATATGACGTTCTCTCTCAATTCCGTGAAGATGAAAAACATCTCACCATGTCGGCTTTTGTTGATGATCCAGACTTACGTTTAGCTGGTCGTTTAGATATGGATTCGGAAGGCTTGGTGTTCTTGACTGATCATGGTGGCTTGAATCAGTTTATTACCAATCCAGCCAATAAAAAATACAAAACCTATTTGGTTCAAGTCGATGGTGATGTCACTGAAGATGCCTTGGCACAATTGCGTAAAGGCGTGGAACTGAAAGATGGCATGACTTTGCCTGCGCAAGCGTATAAAGTCGATGAGCCTGAATGGTTGTGGGAGCGTGATCCTCCTGTACGTTTCCGTGCTTCTGTACCTACTTCGTGGATTGAAATTTCAATTTGTGAAGGTCGCAACCGCCAAGTGCGTCGTATGACGGCTGCGGTTGGTTTTCCAACTTTGCGTTTAATCCGCACCAAAATTGGTTCAATTGACTTGGTACAATTGGGTTTACAACCTGGTGAAACTAAAGAAATCGAACCGTTGTTGTATCCTGATTTTAAAGATGTGCCTGCTGCTGAACCGTATCGCTCGCGTTCTTATGTGAAAAAACCTGGTGGTACGGGTGGCAAGCCAATCCATCAAAAGAAAAATAAAGATGGCACTACCAAGAAAAAATCAGGTACGCCACGTATTTGGCAAATGGAAGAAAGTGAGAAACCTCGTCGTAAGACCAATGGTACTACACGCCCTAATACCAAAAGCCGTGGACGTCGGGCACGTTAATGAGTTGGTGAGTCAAAACTCAACTTGTTCAAGATACAAAAATGGATGCCGAAGCATCCATTTTTTTATAGCTGAACTTTAAATTAAACTTTAACTCAGCCTTTTAACCACTGTTCTACTTTTGCCTGATCTGTAACGCTTAATGCCACTTCTGGCAATTCAATCTGCGCAGCATTCAGTTCAAAAGTCATCAACTCATCACGGCGGAATGCATGAACAGTATAAGCTGTATCCTGTTTGGCATATTGCTCAAGTGATTTTACAGATGCCTTTAAGCCATCAATCGCAACAATCACATCAAGCGCAGAAAGTCCTGCTTTTGCCGCAGCACCTTCACGATGTGCAGTTTGTACCAATACCCCTTCAGGTTTATCTGCCAATTTCAAACCAAATGGCAAAGACTTATCCTGTTTTAGCTGATAATCAATCCCGAACTCAGGCAATAACTGATCGAGCGGCAATTCATCAGTCGTGTTGATTAAATGGTGGATTTGCTCCGACCAATCATCCCCAGTTAATTCTTTGCATAAATCAAAGATGGTGCGCTCATGTACTTGAATGCCCTGTTGCGCATTGGCATACAATTTCTGCATTAAGGCATCTAAGCTTGAACCACGTAAGCGCAAGCCCAAATCTAAACATAAAGCCACCAAACAACCTTTGTTATAGTAGCTGGTTCCTGCATTGTTCGAGTTTTCATCTTGACGATAGAACTTGACCCAAGCATCAAAACTGGATTCTGCCACCGTTTGAATCGCACGACCCGGGTTTTGCAAATAACGATTAATTTGTGCTTTAAGTAGCTCCAAATAAGACGCCTGATCAATTACACCACTACGAAGCAATAACAGATCATCGTAATAAGACGTAAAGCCTTCAAAAATCCATAACAGTGACGTATAGCCTTCCTGATTCAGGTCATAATTCACAAAATTTTCAGGACGAATGAATTTCACCAACCAACTGTGAAAATACTCATGGCTGCACAGACCTAAAAAGCGCTGATAATCTTTAGAAGGTTGTTCAGGCTCGTTGGCTTTCGGCAAATCATCACGCGGTGTAATTAAACTGGTACTGTTTGGATGTTCTAAGCCACCATAGCTATTGCCTGTTGCCATGGTCATAAAGGTATAGTTTGCAAATGGCGCAGAACCAAACATAGCAATTTGTGTGGCACAGATTTTTTCAATATCTTGCTGCATACGTGCAGCATTCATTGCATGTTTACCCGAAACCACAAATTCATGTGGAATATCTGCTGCGGTAAAACTAAAACGGGTTTGTTCTGCCAATTCAAACGGTGCATCAATCAGTTCGGCATAGTTTTTGGCTTTTAAGGTATAACGCCCTTTCACCAAACTTTTTGCAGTCAAACCTGTTGCAAGCTGAAAATGCTTCAGCTCATCTGGTAAAAATATTTCAACTTCAATGGCTTTGTCTTCTTGTCCATCTAAGCCCAAACAGGCACAGGCAGGATTGACATATAAACGCGTCTGATCGACATATGCACCACGCACCGACAAATCATAAGCGTAGACATCATATTCCACCGTAATCAATTCATGATCGGTATTAAATAAGCGCCATTTATTCTTTTCAAATTTCTGAATTTTGAGGATACGCCCTGCTTCATCATAAGCACGTACCGATTCAAGATGTTTGGAGAATTCACGAATTAAATAGCTGCCTGGAATCCAAGTAGGTAGCGATAAAACCTGAGTAGGATTAGCCAAAAAACGCACGGTGACATGCATAAGATGCTGACGATAATCGTCAAATTCGATTTGATAATGCAACATAATGGGCAATACAAAATGTATAAATAAGAACTTGGCCACAAGCTTAACATTTTTTTAGCATTTGATGCGTCAAGACGAGATTTGTCTGCATTTATGGCTAGCCAACTGCGCAAAAAAGGCATAGCATTCCCTAGTCTATTGACATTGTTTTTGCTGCTTAAAACCATTGTGACACCAATGGATTGGTGTAAATAAGGAACTTCTTTGAAACGTGTTATCTATCTGATTGCGCTGCTCTGTTGGCTATACAGCGCAATCACGCATGCCGCATTATTGAATATTCAAGCTGAAAGTGTCGAAGCCGAAGCATGGGCAATTTTAGACCCACAATCTGGGCAAGTGATTGCAGAGCACAATAGTCACGTACAACGTGCACCTGCTTCACTCACTAAAATGATGGTGGCTTATATTGTGCTCAAAGATATTCAGGCAGGTAAATTAGACCGAGATGAAATCTTGACCGCAACACCTGTGGTGCAGCAAGTGATGTGGGATGAATCACAAATGTATCTAAAAGCAGGTGAACAGATTTCGATAGATCAGCTATTGGCAGGCTTAATTATTATGTCTGCTAACGATGCTGCACTCACTTTAGGTGAACGTGTTGCAGGTGGTGTTCCGCAGTTTATCGCTCGAATGAATCAGGAAGCGCAAGCTTTGGGCATGCAAGATACACATTTTCAGAATCCATCTGGTGTGACTATGCCTAGTCATTATTCTTCTGCGGCAGATATGGCACGTTTAGCACAAGCGATAGTGACTGAAACACCCGATTATTTGGCTTATTCAAAACAAACTAGTTTTACCTACAATCAGCACTTTCACCGTGCGACCAATATTTTATTAAAACAAGACCCAAGTGTAGATGGGTTAAAAACAGGCTTCACCAAAGCTGCAGGCTACAACCTTGCCTTAACTGCAAACCGCCCAACATTGGATAGTGCTTCACCTGAGCGTCGTTTAGTGGTGGTGGTGATGGGAACCAAAAGTGCGCAAAAACGCGCTGAAGTGGCACATCAATTATTAAATTTAGCCTATAGCTATACCCGTAATGAAGTCGCGATTAAACCCAAACAAATGATTGCAGAATTGCCTGTGGTGAAATCGACTTTACGCATGTTTAAGATTGAAAGCAGTCAGCCAAAGTTTGTAACGACATCACTGTATGAACAGCCACATGCAATTAACTTGGCGCAGTTTGATCAAAGCACTCAACGTCTACAACTTGTGAATGCACAGGGCGAATTAGAAACACTTGAACCTGCACAGCGTACACAAACGCATGTCAATATTGAATTGTCTGAAAAGTTACTGACTGCGCCATTGGCACAGGTTATGAAACTGGCAACCGTACACGTTTATCAAAATAATCAATTGATTAACAGCTTTGCAATTGAAGAACAGGTCAACATTGTTGAAGCCAATATTTTTGAAAGAATCATGATGTGGTTTGGCAGTTTGTTTAATTTCTTTAGCCATCAACCTGTAGAAGATGAGAAAACTTCACTCGGTTAGAAGCCGATGATCCTCAAGAATTAAATATCACCAAGATGGGCAATGTCCCATCTTTTTTATTGTCATCTACACATCATACAAAGGGCTTAAAATGAGCCTGCAATAAAATCTGCAAATTTATAGGTATGACGCACAAATTTGCATTGAAATTATAAAAATTGCCCCGATTAACTAAAAAATGTCATAAAAAACTCGGAAAAGTGAAGAATTTGCAGAAATGTCTATAACAAATTCCACGTTTCACTTTATGATGTACCCTTAAAAAATTGAATGGATCAATAACATGACTGCTATTGCAAATGACCTCGTGGTTTCTTTCCACTACACATTGACTAACGCAGAGGGTGAAACTCTCGACAAATCTCAAGGTGAACCACTTGCCTATTTGCATGGTGCAGGTAATATCATCCCTGGTTTAGAAAAAGCGTTAGAAGGTAAAACAGTAGGCGAAAAATTTACTGTAAACGTACCTGCAGCTGAAGGTTATGGCGAATACAACCCAGACTTAGTACAAGAAGTTCCTGCACAAATGTTTCAAGGTGTAGACAACATCCAAGCAGGCATGCAATTCCAAGCGCAAACTGATGATGGCGTTCAAATCGTAACTGTAAAAGCAGTTGAAGGCGACAACGTAATTGTTGATGCAAACTTCCCACTTGCTGGTCAAGATTTAACGTTTGAAGTTGAAATCATTGAAATCCGTGAAGCTTCTCAAGAAGAATTAGATCACGGTCACGTACACGGTGCGGGTGGTCATCACCACTAAGATCAGTATTGATCGAAGCAAAAGGCAAAGTATTTTTACTTTGCCTTTTTTGTTTGTCATTCTAAAATTCAGGATAAGCACATGACTGAAAGATCCTTTCAGGCAGACTATTGCGGAAAGATCATTACAGGAAAAATCAACACAGCACATTGTCGTTTTATTGGACAATTAAACCCTTCGCATTTAAGACAATTTTACCCAGTCATGCTTATAATGAAGTCACCTTTCTAGCGCTCACATCAAGCATTCTTCCCATGCAAAACTATAATTTAGTTTGGTTCCGACAAGATTTAAGAATTTCAGATCACACCGCACTTTGGCATGCTAGCCAAGCAGGAGCTTGTATTGGCGTGGTGATTCTTTCGCCTCAGCAATATCGTTTACATCACGATGCGCCCATTAAAATTGACTTTTACTTGCGTCAATTAAATGCACTAAAAGACGAACTCGCACAACTCAATATCCCACTGATTGTTCAAATTACACCATCTTGGGCTGACATTGCACAAACACTGCTCCAACTATGCCAAACATTGAAGGACTCTCATCCGATTCAAAATATTTATGCCAATATTGAATTGGGAGTGAATGAGCTAAAACGTGATCTTGAAGTTCAACAAACCTTGAACCAACACGGTCAGGATTTGGTTTTGTACCATGACCGCACGCTTTTTCCTGTGGGTACGGTGCGCAATCAGAGCATGAAACCGTATCAGGTATTCAGCGCATTTAAAAAATATGCCTATCAACAGTTGAATGTCAGTATTCCGCGTTGCTTTCCTCTGCCGCAACCACAACTACCCATCCAACTTCCTAAACAATATCTCTCTACAGTGCCAAGTTTAGAACACTTAGGTTTCGACCCGCTTCCAACGGCACAACAAAACTTATGGGCAGTCACGGAACAACATGCACATCACTTGTTGGATGATTTTACACGTGAAAAAATGCACGATTATCAGCAACAGCGTGATTTTCCTGCGTTGTCTGGTACCAGCCAATTATCTGCGTATTTAAACTGTGGCATTCTCTCCATTCGGCAATGTCTGGCTGCGGTTTTTGCTCATTCACAAGGGCATTTTCATCTTGAAAATACAGGGCAACAAACTTGGTTAGATGAATTACTGTGGCGTGAGTTTTATCAACATATTTTGTTTGATTATCCCAAAGTTTCCAAGCACCGCCCTTTTAAAGATCAGACCGCACAGGTGGCGTGGCGAAATGATCCTGCAGGTTTAGCAGCATGGCAACAAGGAAAAACAGGCATCCCCATTGTGGATGCAGGCATGCAACAACTTTTGCAAACGGGCTGGATGCATAATCGAGTCAGAATGATTTGCGCAATGTTTCTGTGCAAAAACCTGTTAATTGACTGGCGCTTGGGTGAACAGTGGTTTATGCAACATTTAATTGATGGCGATTTGGCTGCCAATAACGGTGGCTGGCAATGGTGTGCCTCAACTGGTACAGATGCGGTGCCCTATTTTCGGATTTTCAACCCAGTGAGCCAATCACAAAAGTTTGACCCCAATGGTGATTATATTCGCACATGGCTACCTGAACTGGCACATTTAGATGCCAAAAACATTCATGAACCGTATGCGAAAAATCCAAATCTAAAACTGGATTATCCGCATCCAATTGTAGATTTAAAACTTAGCCGATTACGTGCCATAGAAGCCTTTAAACAGCTTTAAGAGTACAAACAGGAGATTGGTCAGTCTCGCCCCCATCTGCCATAGGTTAGCATGATGGGAGATTCAACGATTAAACCGACAGTTAGGCGGCTTGCTCGTCACGTTTAAAGACCAATTCGCCTTTTAAAGAACTGTCTGCATCGAAATAATAACCTTCACTATTGAATGCTTTTAAGTCTTCTGCGCGTTCTAATTTATTCTCGATGATAAAACGTGCCATCAAACCACGGGCTTTTTTGGCATAAAAACTGATGACTTTATATTTACCATTTTTCTGATCTAAAAATACAGGTTTAATAATTTCAGCCTGAATTTTTGCTTCCTGCACCGACTTATAATATTCATCGGAAGCTAGATTAACTAATAATGCCGACTGGTTATGTTTTAAATCTTGGTTAATTAAATTGGTGATGATATCGCCCCAGAAACGATACAAATTTTCACCGCGCGCATTATGCAACTTAGTGCCCATTTCCAAACGATACGGCATCATTAAATCTAAAGGACGCAATAAGCCATATAAGCCAGAAAGCATACGCAGGTGTTGTTGAGCAAACTCGATATCTGCAGCAGACAAACTATAAGCATCTAAGCCTGTGTACACATCACCTTTAAAAGCAAACATGGCCTGACGCGCATTGGCAAGATCAAATTCTGCTTGCCAGTCACGAAAACGCTCGACATTTAAAGTGGCAATTTTTTCACTCACACTCATTAAACTGGCAAGTTCAGTAGCAGAAAGTTTACGCGCTACATCAATTAACTCTTGTGAATGTTCAAGTAATCTAGGTTGAGTATATTCATCGCTTGGTAATGCAGTTTCATAATCTAAAGTCTTGGCTGGAGAAATTAAAGCGAGCATAAACCACCTAAATAAAAAATACTGCGCTCACTATAGCAGCAGCTTTCAACAAACTCCAATGCGTGTTTTTGTTTAACCCTATCGGAAAAACACGTTGCGTTGTATTGCTAGAAGATGATCTCTTAGATCAATCCAACGTGGAGGCTGAGGTGCTTTTATTTCAGTGTCTGCTTTAAAAAAACATTGATTCACTCTGATCAGTTGAGCTTATTTTTTTATAGTACTTGCAACATTTCTCTAGGCAATAAAAAACCCACTTAACTCTCCCAAATTAAGCGGGTTAAATAAAAATTATTTTGTTGTATTGTTCTTGCTGCTTAATATACGGTTGCGATGTGTCATTTAGATGACATTTCAATTAAAAAATGAATAGGATCTGTTGACATTTGCTGTATAAAAAAATAGCGAGATAGTAAAATTCAATCGCCAAACCAAATTCACTACTCGCTATACCTCGTACAATGTTGAATGATCAACACTGGTCTAAGTTAAAAGCTATTCTCGCAATTTTAATATTTATCTCAACTCAAATTTGAGAAATTTTTTTGAGGCAATCCTATATCGTATTAGAACAGGATGCCCTTCGAGAGATTTACCCGAGGTTTTTGGTAATCCAAACTCAATTTTTAAAAAGTACAATCGCTGGTCTAATAAAGATAAGATAATGAAAATATTTAAAATATTCTCAGAGAACGCTGATCGTGAATGGATATTTATTGATGCTACTCATGTTAGAGCACACCAACATTCAGCAGGAATCCCTAATCAGGATATTTCAAAAAGTGTTGGGGGTAATAGTTCTAAAATTCACTTAGCTGTTGACTCTCACGGTAACCCGATCGAATTTATTATTTCAGATGGAACCACCCATGATGTCAAAGTTGCCCCTATTTTAGTCGAACAATTAGATTTAACTGACACTGAAATAGTCTGTATGGATAAAGGCTATGATTCTGAAATATTAAGAGAGCAGATTAAAAATTAAAGTGCTAAAGCGAAACTTTCGAAGCGCAGTTGCCTTAGCTTGTATTTATCTGTGGCTGCCTTTATGAAATGTCAACAGACCCTATTTTTAATTTAAAAATCAAGTATAAATTTTAAACATCCAACGTCTTTGCAGCTTGGTTTAACCTTTCCATTCAAACTCACTAAAAGATTGGTCTTCTTTCAGAGTATTTTCTACCGCTTGCGCCAATTGATTTAATAAACTTTGCTCGGTAATTCGTTCTAGCCAGTCTTGTTCCTCATTTGGGTATGAAGTAATTTCACAAACAAGATGCCCATCTTCACCACGGCTTTGACAGTTTACTGCCAAAGGCAGCGCATGTTGATCTACACTTACAGCGACTTGTGCACCACTCTGCGGCAACGTTTGAAAGCCATAATGAGATAAGTTTTGTGAAAGTAAATTCGCCACATAATTCTGTGCCAGAGTGCAATCTTGTAACTCTTGTTTATTTTCACAATTCGCCATAAATTTTAATTTGCGCATGCTCGAACCCAAAGGCTTTTTTCTTGTATGGGTTTAGCATAAGCAATAAAACGCAAACAGCCAAGCAAAAGCTTGGCTGTTTCAGCATAAAGTCTAGGCTTTGCGACTCTTCATCGCAGCCCCTATCGT
This sequence comes from Acinetobacter sp. YT-02, assembly GCF_002412355.1. NCBI lineage: Bacteria > Pseudomonadati > Pseudomonadota > Gammaproteobacteria > Moraxellales > Moraxellaceae > Acinetobacter > Acinetobacter sp. YT-02. The sequence goes on along the minus strand of NZ_NOZT01000021.1, from coordinate 32,303 downwards.
TTTGGCTTATTCTGTCACTTGAATATTCAGACCTGCCACACCTGCAAGCTCAGTAAAGGTAGGGAAACTTGTTGCTACTGTTTCTGTACCTACAATTTTAATTTCACCAGAAGTACGCAAGCCTGCCATAGAGAAACTCATGGCGATACGATGGTCATGATGTGATTCAATCTCGCCGCCTGTAAATATCGCTGACCAGTCACCTGCTTTGCCTTTACCCTGAATGATGATGCCATCGTCAGTGGGTGTGCAGTCAATGCCCATGGTTTTTAAACCATCTGCCATCACTTGAATACGGTCTGATTCTTTTACGCGCAATTCTGCAGCACCTGTCAGTACAGTTTGACCTTCAGCACAAGCTGCAGCAATGAACAATGCAGGAAATTCATCAATCGCCAATGGCACTTGATCTTCAGGAACATGAATCCCTTTTAAAGTACGTGAACCACGAATACGAATATCTGCAATTGGTTCACCGCCTGCAATACGTTCATTTTCCACGCTCAGGTCTGCACCCATTTGTTTCAGAATTTCAATCACACCTGTACGGGTTGGGTTAATACCCACCGCTTCTAAGGTTACATCTGAATTTTCTGTAATGGCTGCACCCACCATGAAGAATGCCGCAGATGAAATATCAGAAGGTACTTGAATATCTGTACCCACCAATTTACCGCCGCCTTGCAATGAAATACGGTTACCTTCAGTTTTCACTTCATAACCAAATGCACGTAACATACGTTCGGTATGGTCACGCGTTGGTTCAGGCTCAGTCACTGAAGTTTCACCTTCTGCCCAAAGCCCTGCCAATAAAATACCTGATTTCACCTGTGCAGATGCCATTGGCAAATCATAGTGAATACCTTTCAGCGCTTGCGCACCTGTAATCGATACTGGCGGTGTGCCACGTTCACCCGTCGTTTGAATTTGTGCACCCATTTCACGCAATGGTTTAGCAATACGTTCCATTGGACGCTTGGTCAATGACGCATCACCTGTCATAACAGAATCAAACTTCTGTGCAGATAACATGCCTGCCAACAAACGCATAGATGTGCCTGAGTTGCCCATATAAATTGCGCTTGCAGGTGCTTTTAAACCTTGCATGCCTACGCCATGAATGGTGACTTCACCATTTTTAGGGCCTTCAATGCTCACACCCATATCACGAAATGCTTGCAAAGTCGCCAATGCATCTTCACCTTCAAGGAAACCTGTCACATGCGTAGTGCCTTCGGCAATTGCACCAAACATAATTGAACGATGTGACACAGATTTGTCACCCGGTACGGTAAATTTACCTTGGAAAGTCTTAGCACCTGGCAAAATCGTAAATTGTTGTGTCACGTTATTGTTCTCCATAAAAGGTTTCTTGGCGAGCATATGATTAAAATGCTGTCGTGCCGCTTGTGCATGTCCAAGCAAGCCCATTAAAGCATGCGAGTCTTCTTGTTCAATCAGTTGGCGAATAATCGCGAGTTGACTTTCAAAGCCATCCACCGCTTTTAACAATGCAGTTTTATTTGCCAAGAAAATGTCATGCCACATTTGTGGATCGCTGGCAGCAATACGTGAGAAGTCACGAAAGCCACCTGCAGCATAGCGGAAAATGTCTAAATTATCTTCCCGATTTGCCAATTGTTCGACCAAATTAAAGGCCATTAAATGTGGAAGATGACTGGTATACGCCAATACCTCATCATGTTTTTCCACATCCATGCAAATTACTTCGGCTTTGGCGCTTTCCCACATTTGAATCAGTTTATTGACTGCCCACGGCGCACTGCTTGGCAATGGTGTCAAAATGACTTTGTGATTGGCAAATAAATCAACCTTGCCTGCATGCACGCCTGTATGCTCTGCCCCAGCAATTGGATGCCCGGGAACAAAACCTGCAGGTAAATGTTCTCCAAAAACCGCTTTGGCTGCAGCCACGACACTGCCTTTGGTGCTGCCTACATCGGTCAGAATTACATTATCTGCCAAATGTGGCTGAATTAATCGCAAGACTTTTTCTGTGGCTTGCACAGGTAGCGCCAACACCACTAAATCTGCGCCTTGTACCGCATCTACAGGATTGTTAAAGCCTTGTTCAATTAATCCTAATTCCAAAGCATCTTGCAGCGTTTTTTCAGAACGGGTCGATGCCACAATATGCCGACTTAAGTTTTCTGCCAGCATTACACGTGCCAAACTCGAGCCTATTAGCCCGAGTCCGATAAATGCAACTTTTTCAAACAATGGTTGCGCCATGTTTTATGCCTTCGCTTCCTTGCCCAATACTTTGGCTAATGCACGCAGGAACTTGGCATTTTCTGCTTCTGTGCCAATTGAAACACGTAAATGGGTCGTAATACCCACAGGACGTACAATTACACCTTCTTTCAATAAGGCATTAAAAGTTTGACCCGGATCGGCTTCTACATCTACCAAAATAAAGTTAGCACGTGAAGGCACATAATTCAGACCCAATGCTTTAAAGCCTGCTTCCAATTGCGCCATGCCTGCTTTGTTGGCAATACGTGATTTTTCGATAAAATCTTCGTCTTTTAATGCCGCAACCGCAGCCACCATTGCCAAGTGATTGACGTTAAATGGTTGACGAATACGGTTTAAATAATCGGTCACTTCTGCAGAAGCTAAAGCAAAACCAACGCGCAGCGCCGCCAAACCATAGCACTTAGATAAAGTACGGCTCACGATTAAGTTTGGATATTGCTCAAGGAATTTAAGGCTATTGAAGTTCTCTGGAAAATATTCCACATAGGCTTCATCTAATACCACAATCACCCGTGCAGGAACTTTTTGCATAAAGGCTTCAAATTCAGCCTCTTCAAACCATGTGCCTGTTGGGTTATTTGGGTTGGCAATAAAGATTAACTTGGTGTTGTCTTGAATTGCTGCCGCCATAGCATCCAAGTCATGTGAAAAACCTTTGGCAGGCACTTCAATCGCTTGAGCATTAATCGCTTGCGTTACCAAAGCATATACTGCAAAGGCATGTTGGCTGTACAACACTGAATCTTGATCTGAAACGAATGCGCGAGCAAACATTTCTAGCAAATCGTTTGAACCATTACCCAAAGTAATACGGTCATGCGCAAAGCCAAATTGTTTTTGAATTTGGTCTTTTAAAATAAAACCACCACCATCTGGATAGCGACCAATTTCAGCAATTTCTGCTGCAACGGCTTCTTTGACTTTGTCTGAACAGCCCAATGGGTTTTCATTTGAAGCAAGTTTGACGATATCTGTAATCCCCAACTCACGCTCAAGTTCACTGATTGGTTTACCTGGTTGATAAGGCTTTAACTTCGAGATGCCTTCATTGGCTGGGACAAACGACATTTTACACTTCCAGTTGACTAGGTGGTGAATGTGGCGCGCATGACAAACATGCACATCACTGAATTAAATACGATTACAACACGGCAGCAGGATAAGAACCCAAGACACGAATTTCTTTCACCAATGGACGGATTTCTTCAATCGCTGCACGGACATTGTCTTGCTCGACATGCCCTTCTAGGTCAATGAAGAATACATAGGCCCATTTTTCAGGCAAGGCAGGACGTGTTTCAATACTGGTCAAGCTAATATTGTGCTTCGCAAATGGTGCAAGAATCTCAAGCAATGCCCCTGCGCGGTCATGTGCAGACACCAACAATGAAGTTTTATCATTGCCACTTGGTGGAACTTTCTCACGACCAATCACCAAGAAACGTGTGGTATTTTCTGGGTTATCTTCAATATTGCTATGTAAAATTTCGAGTTCGTAAATATTGGCCGCAATTTCAGAAGCAATTGCAGCAGAATGCCATTCATTACGAATACGGCGCGCTGCTTCTGCATTGGAGCTGAGTGCCACACGTTCTACACCCGGATAATGTACATCTAACCATTTACGGCATTGTGCCAAAGTTTGCTGATGCGCATAAATTTGTTTAATGCTGTCTTTACGAGTGTTTTCTGACACAAGGAATTGGTGATGAATACGCAATTCTACTTCACCAATCACATTTAATGGCGATGATTTAAAGCAATCTAAAGTATGGTTCACCACACCTTCAGATGAGTTTTCGACAGGTACTAAACCATAGTGTGCACTGCCTGCTTCCACTTCACGGAAAACTTCATCAATAGTAGGCAAAGGACGCACAATCGCATCTTGACCAAAATGTTTAAGTACTGCGGAATGCGTATAAGTACCAATTGGCCCTAAAAACGCAATACTTTGTGGCGCTTCAAGTGCCAAACATGCCGACATAATTTCACGGAATAAACGTGCCATGGTCACATCAGACAACGGCCCTTCGTTGCGTTCCATAACATTACGTAAAACTTGCGCCTCACGTTCAGGACGGTAAAACAACGGGCTCTCTTCTGCTGCAAATTTTGCTTTCGCCACCGCTTCAGCAAGTCGTGCTCGACGGTTAATCAGCTGCTGAATCTGTTGATCTACAGAGTCAATATCTTCACGGATTTTAGCGAGATCAAGAGAAGTCGTTGTGTTCTGATCGTCTTGGATCATTGTTATGTCGCCCTTCATAAACATTTTGCAAATAGTATAACAATAGTTAGCTTTCAAATGTTGCGCAATACAACTTTCAGTGTTTCAGATTTAAAAACATACAGTTGATCAAAGCATCACCAATCTATACATTTAAGCCGCAACTTTGCACAACGTACTGCTAAAACTGGGTAACTACGCTTTTCCCTTTTACATCTTTAATTCTAAGCGGAGTAATTTTATTTTTAAGTGTAATTATCAATCAGCTCATTGCTTTTAAGTCTGATCAAATTCATAAAAAAAGAGCCAGCACTGGGCTGACTCTGGTGATGATCATTGAGCTTTATTCACTCGGGTTTTAAGGCATTGATTTAACGCCCCAATAAACCACGCGCGACAATTTCTTTCATAATTTCATTGGTTCCACCGTAAATCCGCTGGATTCGTGCATCGACAAAGAAACGAGAAATTGGATATTCCGTCATATAGCCATAGCCACCAAACAGTTGCAGCAATTGATCGGCAATTTTCATTTGCATATCTGTCGCAAAGCTTTTTAAAGCGGCTGCAGTTTCGACGTCCAGTTTGCCCTGCATATACAATTCGACGTTTTGATTATAAAAAGCAGCGGTTGCCAATTCATCAATTTTAGCCTGTGCCAAAACAAAACGGGTATTCTGGAACTGACCAATGGCTTGTCCAAACGCCTGACGCTCTTGCACATATTGTGTGGTCACATCAATTGAACCACGAATAGCACCCAATGCTGTGGCTGCAATCGCGGTACGTTCACGTGGCAATTCTTGCATTAAATAGGCAAAACCATGCCCTGCCTGTCCCAACAGTTGGTTTTTCGGCACTTTGACATTGTCGAAGAATAGCTCTGACGTATCTTGTGAATGCAAACCAATTTTTTCCAAATTGGTGCCTTTTTTAAAGCCTTCTAAATGAGTATCGACCAACATGAGCGATACGCCTTTGGCACGTGCTTGCGGATCAGTTTTTACTGCCAAAACCACCAAGTCTGCATGCTGACCATTGGAAATAAAGGTTTTAGAACCATTCAGTACATAATGATCATCTTGCAAAATGGCATTGGTACGCATGGCTTGTAAGTCTGAACCCGCGCCTGGCTCGGTCATGCCAATTGCACCAACCACTTCACCCGATACCATTTTAGGCAGCCAGTATTGTTTTTGTTCTTCTGTACCAATATGCAAAATGTACGGCGCAGCAATTTCAGAATGACAGGAAATACCTGTAGAAAGTGCGCTATAACCTGCACGTGCCGATTCTTCGACCAACATTAGGGAATAATGCGTTGGAACACCATAGCCGCCATATTCTTCAGGCACATCAATACATAAAAAGCCATTTTCACCTAACAGATTCCACACGCTGCGCGGCATGATGCCCTCACGTTCCCACGCAGCATAATGCGGTGCAATATGCTCCTGCATAAAACGTCGAAAGTTATCTCTAAATAATTCTAAATCAGCATCATAAGCCAGCATATCCAATCCTTTATTTTTCAATTGTTGTTTTCAACAGTATCCATGCTATGCATTTTTATGCAGGCTGTCATGTGTTATCCCTACAGATTGTCTTACTTTACAGTCAAACTTTAGTCGTCATTTCAGATGTGCAAACGAAGCTTGTATAAGCTGAAGCTATGAATAGTGCTGCAAACTGTTGCCGAAGTTTATACACTAGTATACTAACTAAAGATGTGTGTGAACTCGCTTATGCCAAATACAAACCCCAATAAAAGAAATATTTATAAAGATGCAGAACATCCATTCGCACAATTTATTCGAATTATTGGCAAAGGCAAAACAGGCGCACGTTCACTGACCTATGATGAAGCCTATCAAGCTTTTTCTATGATTTTGCGCAATGAAGTGTTGGATGTGCAATTGGGTGCTTTTTTAATGTTGCTGCGTGTGAAGGAAGAATCTGTAGAGGAGTTGGCAGGTTTTGTACAAGCTACCCGTGATCAACTGCAATTTAAACCGCTTCAGGTCGATTTAGACTGGTCATCTTATGCAGGTAAACGCAGACATTATCCGTGGTTTTTATTGGCAGCACTGACTTTAGCAAAACATGGCTATAAAGTGGTGATGCATGGTGCTTCTGGGCATACCATCAACCGTTTATATACCGAACAAGCACTGCAATATTTAGATTATCCAATTTGCCAAAATGACCTAGACGTTGAGCAACAATTAGCGCAGCGTAATTTTGCTTATTTACCTTTAGATGTTATTTCACCGATTTTGAGTGAGTTGATTAATTTACGCAATGTGATGGGTTTACGTTCTCCTATTCATACCCTTGCCCGTTTAATCAATCCATTTAATGCCAAAGCCACCATGCAGGCGATCTTCCACCCCGCTTATCGCAGCTCGCATCAACAAGCCGCATTTCAGTTGGGTTATCAAAACAGTGCAGTAATTAAAGGCGAAGGCGGTGAATTTGAGCGCAACCCTGATGCCAAGACATTAATTTGTGGCATCAAAAATGGCGCTTTATATGAACACGAACTGCCTAAACTGACCGATAACCGTAGCCCTGTAGAAGAAGAATTGGATTTGGCAGTATTTAAAGCCGTCTGGCTAGGTCAGCAAACTCATGAGTATGGTGAAGTCGCCATTACTGAAACCATGGGTATTGCTTTATATACCATGGGTGTTTGTGATGATTATGCGGCAGCAATGCAAAATGCACAGCAGCTTTGGCAAAATCGTCACAACTAAAACGTCATTGAAGATACAAAAAAAGACACCCATCTCAGGTGTCTTTTTCATCTTTCAATTTTCATGAAAGCAGTTTTGCATCATTTAAACAAAACGAATCGGTTTAAATTCTTCATGCTTGTGATGATCGTCATCACACTGCTCGCCTTCTTCTTTAGTGCCACGGTCAATATAGCCACTACGCTCAGTTTCAGGCAGGTTTTTCATTTCCCACGCATACACTGCTTGCATACAAATTTGACGTTGCTCTTGGGTCAGCGCAACACCGTTTGGCCACTTGCCAATTTCAATTGCCGTTTTTAAACGTCCAACAATTTCAGGATCGAGTACGGCAAGCATTTGTTCAATATTCATCATTCATCCTGCTGTTGCATTGATTCAAAATCTTGATTCCACCCTAATTTGGTACGACATGCCATATAGAAGTCATAACCTGGTGGATGTAATAAATTTAATTTATAAGGATGTTTGCGGATATGCAAACTATCTCCGACATTTAATGAAACACTATGTTGACCGTCAGCACTAACCATCGGCAACACACGGTTTTCACGAATATTGATTTTAATTTCGCTGTGTCCACCCACCACAATTGGGCGTGAAGACAAGGTATGTGGATGCATAGGCACCAATGCAATTGCATCCATGCTCGGATGTACAATTGGGCCACCACCCGACAAAGCATAAGCCGTTGAACCTGTTGGGGTCGAAACGATTAAACCATCACTGTGCTGACGATAGACATATTGCCCATCAATATTCAGTTCAAAGTCAATCATGTGAACCGACTTACCCGAATGTAGCACCACATCATTTAAGGCAATCGCTTCATAAATGATTTCACCTTTAGAGCGCACTTCCATTTCCAATAAAAAACGACGGTCTGACTGAAAATGTCCTTGCAAAACCTGATCGAGTTTAAAGATTACTTCTGTCGGTTTAATATCGGTTAAAAAGCCTAAACGCCCACGGTTCACACCAATTACAGGGGTATTGTATTTAACCAAAGCGCGCGCTGCGTGCAGCAATGAACCATCCCCCCCCACCACAATCACCAAATCGACCACTTCGCCTAATAAAGCACGGCTGACTGTTTGGGTGTTGTTATAAGGTACAAGTTGAGCAGTGTCAGAATCAAAAACGGGATGCAAACCCAATCCTAAAATATGGTCGTGAATCAGACATAATGTTTCTACGACAGAATATTTGTCTGGACGGCCAATCAGTCCAATGTTCCGAAAGTTCTTATGTGAAATTTGCACCTGCGATATCGCTCCGCTACGATTCGATTCGACGCCTATCATAGCACTAACCTAGTTGATTTAAAAAAACTTTAAAACTACATTTCTGCTCAATTTTATGACGATATTTTCCCTTCAGTCACAGATTAATTATTGCAAATTCAGTAAAAGCTTCGCATGATTAGCAAAATTTATCAGGATCTTATCGCGATTTATGAAGTCTGAGCGTGGCATAGGCATAATTGCATTACTATTTTGCATCATCGTTATTGGTGGATTTATTGCATTTAGTATCTACTTGATTCGTCTGGATAATATTGTCAGAGACAAATTTGAAGGACAGCGTTGGGATATTCCAGCCAAGGTTTTTGCACGCCCGTTAGAAGTGTATAGCAATGCACCTGTCAGCCAGACCGACTTTACTCAAGAACTGAAACTGCTTGGCTATAAAAATACAGATAATTATGCTAAATCAGGCAGTTATGTCAGCGATGGTAATACTTTATTTGTGCATACCCGTGGTTTTGACTTTGGAGACAGTGTCGAACCTGAACAGGTTTTAAAAGTCAGTTTTGCCAACAATCAAATTAGTGAAGTGAGCGCCACCAAACCATCTAATACAGGTATTGCACGTTTAGAACCGATGTTGATTGGCGGAATTTATCCACAGCACAATGAAGATCGTGTGCTGATTAAACTGAATAAAGTACCTAAACCGCTGATTGAAGCCCTTATTGCCACTGAAGATCGTAATTTCTATCAACATCACGGCGTTTCAATTCGTGGTACTGCACGTGCTATTGTCAGCAACGTCACTGGTGGCAAACGTCAGGGTGGTTCTACCCTTACGCAGCAATTGGTGAAAAACTTTTATTTAAGCCCAGAACGCACCTTAAAACGTAAGGCCAATGAAGCACTCATGGCCATGCTGATTGAACTACATTACAGCAAAGATGAAATCTTAGAAGCCTATTTAAATGAGGTGAATTTAGGTCAAAACGGTAACTATTCTATTAATGGTTATGGTCTAGCTTCACAGTTTTATTTTGGTATGCCGTTGCGTGAGCTAAACATTTCACAACAAGCCTTTTTGGTCGGTTTGGTACAAGGTCCATCATTATATAATCCTTGGCGCAACCCTGAAGCTGCCAAAAAACGTCGTGACATTGTACTAAACAATATGTTGGTGATGGGTTATTTAAACCAAGAACAATATGAAAAAGAAACTGCGCGTCCCTTAAATGTCATTACAAAACCGACCATTGGCCCTGCCCGTTTCCCTGACTTTTTAGATATTGTCCGCCGTCAATTACGTACTGAATATCAAGAAGGAGATTTGACCAATCAGGGTTTGCGTATCTTCACGACGCTTGATCCGATTGCACAAACCAACGTACAAAATGCTTTTAAAGCATCGGTTGAGCGTTTAAGCAAAGCCAATCCAAAGCGTTTAAAAGAATTACAAGGCGCGGTGCTAATTTCTCATCCTGAAAATGGCGAGTTAGTGGCAGCGGTAGGTTCTACGCAAGATTTTACGGGTTTTAACCGTGCCTTGGATGCCAAACGTCAAGTTGGCTCACTGCTCAAACCAATTATTTATTTAAGTGCGATTGAGTCTGGTCGATATAACTGGGCAAGTCCTGTAGAAGACAGCCAAATCAGCATCCCAATTGATGGTAAATCTTGGACACCACGTAATTATAGCGGCAGCGATCATGGGATTGTGTCTATGTCACAAGCCCTATCTCAGTCTTATAACCTATCTGCAGTTCGTTTGGGACAGGAGTTTGGATTATCTACCTTCCGTAATCACCTCATTAAATTTGGTGTACCAAGTGATGCGGTTCCGCAATATCCATCTATTTTCTTGGGTGCGGTAGATTTATCACCAATGCAAGTGATGGACATTTACGGTAACTTTGCCACAGGTGGTTTTAAATATCCGACCAAAGCGATTCGCACCGTAGTCGATGCCAATGGACGTTTACTGGATCGTTATGGTTTAACCGTACAACAAACTATTGATCCTTCTGCCGCCTATATTTTGAATTATGGCTTACAGCAAGTGATGAGTTCTGGTACAGGTCGTTCAGCTTACAATAGCTTATCGACAGATTTAAAATTGGCAGGCAAATCAGGTACAACCAATGATACTCGTGATTCATGGTTTGCGGGCTATTCAGGCAATTATTTAGCCGTTGTATGGCTGGGTTTGGATGATAACAAAGTCACAGGCTTAACAGGCTCGTCTGGTGCTTTGCCTGTCTGGAGTAATGTGATGCAGCAATTGCGTCAAAAACCTGTCAACTTACGTCAGACCGAACAAATTCAATGGCATTGGATTGACCGCAGTTCTGGGCATTTATCTGCACAAGGCTGTGAAGGTGCGATGTATATTCCAGTGAATCGTAATAATGTACCGCGTCAGGCAACCGCATGTGGTTTTTCACACTATCAAGTTGAACCCGTTTACCAACCCGATACTGAAACTCAGCAAACAGCTCCTGAAACCAGTGACAGTATCGAAAATTATATCCGTGAAACTGAACCCGTAACAGATGACAATACCGATGGTCGTGTCATCTCAAGTGGCAGTTATATCAATTAAACTTGAGGATATCGGTCAGTTACGCTTATGAAATTATCACGTTTAAGACAAGTTTTTTTCACCACATTCGCTATGGGTGCGATGGCAACGATTGTAGCTTGCCAGAGTTTACCTGAACCGCCTGCTCCTCAGCCTGTGCCTGAAAAACCTAAAACTGTGACGACACCAGAAGGTGTGGTGATTCGTCCTTATGAACGTGAAGAAATTAAGCGTCAATCGTTGCAAGTGGTGGTGCCACAACAAACCGTGCAACAAAAATTAGAGGATGGTCGTAGTTTGCCTGCTTTTCAAAAGTTGATGCAGCAAACCCAGACCGCTTATAAACAAGGTCAATTCAATCAGGCCGAAACAGCAGCTTTGCAAGCGCAGCGACTTGCCCCACAAGCGGCTGAAACCTATTTATATTTGGCTTTAATTGCCAACCAAAAGAAGCAACCCGCTAATGCAGAAGCCTTGGCACGTCGTGGTTTAAGCTATGCACAAAGCGATGCTATGAAACGTCAATTATGGCTAGTCATTCAAAAAGCAGCACAGCAACAAAATAATGCCAAAAGCCTTGCGCAAGCCCAACAAGCTTTGAAAGATTTGTAAGGACGATAATTTAATAAACTAAAAATCGCTGAGTGTGATTACATCAGCGATTTTTTTATTTGCGCAAACTAGAAAAAATCAAATAAAACGTACACCTGCAATGCCATAGGCATGATGCTGCTCTGCGGTAGTTAAATCATCTTGAGTTAAGCCACCCAAAGCAAAAACAGGAATATCGACAAATTCAGCGATCTGCTGGAATTTTTCCCATCCTAAAGGTGTGGCATCATGATGCGTGGTGGTTACTAAAACAGGACTGAGTAAAATTGCTTCACAACCAATTTGCTGTGCATGTTGTGCCGAAACAATATCATGACACGCTGCAATATAACGCTGCCCAACTTTTAAATCGCCCTTTTGTAATTGCATCAGTTGCGATTGTTTTAAATGAATTGCTGCAATGGCGTGTTGCTGAATCGTATTTAATTGCTTCCACAATTCCAAATTGACAATCACTTGCCCCAGTTGCTCAATGCAATATTCTGACAATTCGACCTTGCATGCAGCATTGGGTTCAACCCGCCAATACAGCAGTTTTTGCTTAGGCAAATTTGCTAAATGTTTTAAATCTTCACTGACTTTAATTGCCTGTTGCCACACTAGTCGTTGCACAATTGCACGATTGGCTTGTGGAAAATTCAGCTCTAAAAGTTGCGGACGGCTAAACCATGTCCAAGGCACTTGAATATCTTTTAATAAAGCTGCGGGTACAGCAGCCTGAAAAATATGCAGATTGACAATCACATCATCATATTCATGGCAAATAATATCAAAAGCATGCCAATGCTGTATGCCAACACCAACTTCTTCAAACACTTCACGGCGGCAAGCATCTACAGGAGTTTCGCCTGCTTCCACTTTCCCACCTGGAAATTCGTGTTTATTGCCCTGATGTTGTTTGGCTTCGCGCCAACCCACCAACACTTTGTTTTGATGAAATAACAGCGCAATTGCCACATGAATATTTGGCTTGGACATGAACCCGATTCCTTTTTTGCAATGTACGTTTTATTGCAAATTGTAGACTTTTATAAAATCAAAAATAATCCGTTGACAGGCTTATATGATAATGATTATCATTTAAAACAATTCTTACACACCACGGAGTAACTCAAAATGAACGCCCCATTTAATTTATTTTCACGTCATTCAGACACTCAGCATGCCCTACCTATGTTACATTCAAATAACTTGTTTGCGCTAGGACGCGAAATTCGTATTTTGCATGCAGGCGAAGAATATCGTTTACGCTTAACCCGTAACAATCGTCTTATTCTCACAAAATAATTAAAATAATCAACACAATAATAAACGTGGAAACAGCAGTATGAATCAGCGCATACTGCTTTTAAGTTCTGACTTGTTTAATTTTAACTTGCTTCCTAAAACCAATCATATTTACAACTGGGCTTTAGGCAACAAAATACGCACTTTTAAACCACCTTGTTCAGCACGTGAAAATTCAATTTTTCCTGCATGCAACTCTATAATTTTCTTACAAATCGACAGTCCTAAACCAGAACCTTGAGTTTTACTGCCTAAAGCACGGTAAAAGCGTTCGCCCAAACGTGCCAAAACGTCATCAGTCACTGCATGACCATTGTCGGCGATGCAAATTTCCTGCATCAATTCATGCGGTTTCGCTTCAATCCAAATACGTCCTTGAGGTGCTGCATAACGCACTGCGTTGTCAATCAAGTTGCGCAGGCAGCTAAATAGCAATTCAGGATTGCCTTGCACTTGTATCGGTTGAATATCTGACTGAATCTGAATGGCTTTTTCCTGAATAAACGGCGTCAGACTTTGTAAAACTTCCTGCACCAAGTCTGCTATAGATACCGCACTTTTATTTAACGATGCCGCATCTGTCGGGTCTAAACGTGCCAATAACAGCAAATTTTCCAATACTTGTGTACCACGACTGACATCACGCTGAATTTGCTCTAAATCTTGTGCCAACTCAGGTTGTTGTTGGTATTTACGTTTTAGCACCTGCAAACGCAATTGAATGGCAGATAAAGGAGAGCGTAACTCATGCGAAGCATCTGCTGTAAATCGCTGTTCTGCAATTAAAGACTGCTCTACTCGCCCCAACAATTTATTCAATTGCTGCAGCATGGGTTGCAGTTCTTTCAATTCAGGTTGTGTGGGGATAATTGGCGTCAAATCATGTTGATTTTTTTCTGCAATTTGTTGGGAGAGTTGCTGAATCCGCTTAAATTGACGACCAATCATAAAATGCACAATTGCCCATTGCAGCAACCACAACAGCAATAAAATAGCGGCATAGCCCAAACTGGTTGCAGCAATTTCCTTAAAGCGATATTTAAGCGGCTGCACGACAATCACATGCAAGCCATCTTCCTCTGCCACATAGCTGCGCCAAATTTGCCCATCTTGCCAGTGAAATGAAAAACCATGCTCAGATGCCACGGCAAGCTGAGGCAAGTGAAGCGGAGGTATGTCTTGTTCATCTTCAGAGGTGGTCAGAATCAGATCATCCAAACCCAATTGATAGGCAATATGAAATTGCTCGCTCAACTCATCGACCTGATTGCCTGCATGGTCACGCAAGTCTGCTCGCAGCAACATATCGGCTATTTCATCCATAATCTCGTCATGGACTTGCATGGTTTGGTAACTGGCAACCGCCAATAATAAAATCAGGGCGAGTCCACCCGCCAAGACCGAGCTTAAAACGGAGCTTTTAACCAGTTTGGATTGTAAAGAAATGACCTGTTTAGACATGCGGAGATCAAACTGAATTAGTTATCTTGCTGCATACGATAGCCTAAACCTCGTATGGTTTTAATGCGGCTACTGCCAATTTTTTTGCGTAATTGATAAATAAATACTTCAATCGCATTACTTTCAATTTCATCGCCCCATGCATATAAAGACTCTTCGAGCTGTTCACGAGTCACCACATGCTGCGGGTTTTGCATCAGTTTATGTAAAATCTGGAATTCCTTAGCCGTTAAATTGACCTGTTGATCATCCACTTTCACTTGTTTGCTTTGCGTGTCTAAAACCAAGTTGGCAAATTCAAGCTGCTGTGTCGGATGACTTTGCGCATTGCGTAACTGACTGCGTACCCGCGCCGAGAGTTCTTCAAGGCTAAACGGTTTAACCAAATAATCATTGGCGCCCAAATCAAGTCCCTGTACCCGATCTTGAATACTATCGCGCGCAGTAATGAAAATAACAGGAGTATCCTGTTGCTGCTGTCGTAAAGCGTGCAGAATTTCATCACCGCTATTTTTAGGCAACCCACGGTCTAACAACACACAATCATAATGATGCTGCTGAATGGCTAAAATGGCGTGATCGCCACGCTCGACCCAATCGACATTATAACCATCCATTTCCAGCCAGGTTTTAATACTTTCTGCTTGTGATACATCATCTTCAGCCAAGAGTAGTCGCATGCCATCCTCTGTTATTTTTGATGTACTTCAATTAAGAATCTAAGAATTATAAAACCACATCCCTCCTGTGAGGTATGTGGTTTTTCAGTGATGAATGCTGCTTGAAGTAAATCATGCGCACGCATTGCATGTTAGAAACGAACCTGATCGACATCTATTTCAATACGTTTTGCAGGCTTGTGATCAATATCCACTTCACCAATTAAGGTAACAGGCGTTTTGGCAGAAACGGCTTTGCCATTCCATAAGTCATCATCAATATCGACCGTAATAGTGCCTGTGTTATCACGGAACTGATATTTTTCATCACCAATAGATTTCACCACATAACCTTTTAACTGCACTTTGCTGTCATCTTTCAGGCTTAAAGCTTGTTTTACAGTTACATTTTGATGTAGTGCTTGGGTGTTAATGCTGTCGTTTGCCATGGTGATTGAAGCCATTGCCATTAAACCTGCCATCAACATTGCTTTCATTGTAAATTTCATTGCTTCACCTTTTTGTGTTGCTCATTTCGTTATGGTGATTAAAACAAAGCAAGATGAGCTGAATCTTAAGATTTCCATTTTTTAAAATTCATCGTAAAAAGTTTGAATCTGCTAATTTAATGGCACGACTCGCAACACTTCCTCTAAAGTGGTCATGCCTTCTAAAACTTTGCGTGCGCCTGCAATACGCAACGGTTCAATGCCCTCTTTTTTAGCTTGCTGACGTAATTCATTTAAATTGGCATTGGCACTGATGAGCTGTTTGGTGTCTAAACTTAAAGGCATAAACTCATAAATTCCGACCCGACCTTTATAGCCCGTTTGACGACATTCATCGCATCCGACAGGTTTAAACACTTGTGCAGGCATTTCCATAATGTAGTCAAAGGTCAAATGTTCCCAGTCTTTTTCATTTATTGAGCCTTCCTGCTTACAATGCGGACATAGCTTACGCACCAAACGCTGTGCCAAAACGCCTAAAATTGTGGCAGCAGTCAAAAATGGCTGCACGCCCAAATCATGCAAACGAGTCAAACTTGACGGCGCATCATTAGTATGCAGTGTCGATAAAACTAAATGCCCCGTCAGTGCCGCTTGAATCGCCATATTTGCGGTATCCTGATCTCGAATTTCTCCGACCATAATAATGTCAGGGTCTTGACGCATTAAGGCACGCACACCATCGGCAAAACCTAAATCAATTGCAGTATTCACCTGCATTTGGTTAAAACTCGGTTCTAACATTTCAATCGGGTCTTCAATGGTGCAGACATTGACTTCATCGGTAGCCAATTGCTTTAGCGATGAATACAGCGTGGTGGTTTTACCCGAACCTGTAGGGCCTGTAACCAAAATAATGCCGTGACTATGTGCAGTCAGGGCATGCCATTCATTCAACAAACGACTATCAAAACCCAATTGCTGAAAACTGCGTACCAATACTTCTGGGTCAAAAATACGCATCACCAGTTTTTCGCCAAACGCCGTTGGTAAGGTCGATAAACGCAGTTCAGTTTCTTGTCCTTTTGGAGTTCGGGTTTTTAAACGTCCATCTTGCGGTTTACGTTTTTCGGCTACATTCATACGCCCTAAAATTTTAATCCGTGAGATGACTGCGGTAAGCGTATTGGCAGGCATGTTATAGATGGTGTGCAACACGCCATCAATACGAAAACGTACTTTGCCTGTGTCTTTACGTGGTTCGAGGTGAATATCACTTGCGCCTTGTTCAAAGGCAAATTGCAGCACCCAATCCACCAACTTCACAATATGTTGATCATTGGCATCTGGGTTTTGGGTATCGCCCAATTGCAATAAAGCCTCGACCCCTTTATTTTCACGGTCATGTGCAGAAGATTTTTGTGATGAGTGTACTGCGCGACTCACTTGGTAATATTCGATCAAATAACGCTGTAATTGATCTGGGCTGAGTAAAACTCGCTGAATTTTTTTGGGCAATAAACTATGTTCTAAGTTGGCAACCCATTCTTTTTTATAAGGTTGATCTGTCGCAATTAACACCGCATCTGCAGTCACTTCCACCGCTAAAATACGGTTACGCAGTGCAAATTCCTGCGACATCACAGCTGTTAAAGCAGCAACATCGGCTTTTAACGGATCAATAATATAGAATGGCAAGCCTGATTTATCAGCCAGCCATTGGCATAAACGGTTTAAAGTTAAAGTGGTTTGGGGATGACTTTGATCGACCAAATTAAAGTTGGCAATCCATTGTAACGGATGCCATTTTAATTGATCACGTTGACGATGCGTGGTTTGTACCAAAGCCTGATCACGTTCGGTAATTTTACCATCTTTGACTAATTGTTCTAAGCACCAAGTACTGTCTATTTCAAAATTAAAATTCATTGTTATATGCCCCAAAATCTGGGTTTACTATAGCAGAGTTTGCTTTCAGGGCTAAATGACTTCTTTAATACAGTAATCTTGTATGGTTCGATTAAGCCATAATTTTAGAGTGAAAATAGATTCATAAATGGCGATAAACACAATTCAAATATATGATGTTTAAAATAACACCTTGTATTTGGAATGTTGCTGTGGATTTTCTGACTCCTCCATCTTTGGTTACAACCAATTTTCCCGAACTGCTCACCATGTTTGCAGCAGCACTCGGCTGTGGCTTACTGATTGGATTAGAGCGCGAACGCAGTAAAAAAAATGGACAACATCATCATTTTGCAGGCGTACGCACCTTTGGAATTTGCGCATTATTAGGTGCAATTTGCTTCTTATTGGGCATGAGCATTGCCATTGTAGGCGCACTGATTGTTGGCGGAATAGGCTTATATTCCCTCAAAAATCAAGCGGAAGATGACCCAGGTGCAACCACAGAACTGGCCTTCGTCATGACCTATTTTATTGGTGCCTTGTGTTTATGGAATATTCCATTGGCAGCAGGTTTATCGGTCATTTTGACAGGTTTACTCATGACCAAGCACACCATGCATGGCATTGTCAGTCAGTGGATTACCGAAGCTGAACTACGTGATGGCTTGTTTTTACTGGCTTTGGTGTTAATTGCCTTGCCACTGACGCCTAATACTGCACTATGGGGCAATGTGCTTAATCCTTATGTGATTTTAAAATTATTGATTTTAATTCTAAGTGTGCAGGCTTTGGCGCATATCGCCAAGCGTTTACTCTCAAGCAGCAACGCCCTCATATTATCTGCAATTGCTTCAGGTTTTGTATCAAGCACCGCAACCATTGCCAGTTTAGGCATGGAAGTACGCGCAGGTCGTGGCGACGCACGTGCCAATGCAGGTGCAGCGCTGATGTCTTGCGTGGCAACTTTAGCGCAAATGTTGATTATTGTGGCGGGTGTCAATCTGATTTGGTTTAAGTTATTAATTATTCCAAGTTTGGTCGGAATCGCGATTTTGGTTGTAGCGGGTGTCTGGTTGCTCAAAAAACATAAAAGTACGGCAACGGCAAAGCCAGAAACCGATACCCGTATGTTTAGCCTTAAAGAAGCCGCAATTATTGTGGCGACATTGACCGCAATTCAAGCGATGGTATACGGCTTGGAACAAACCCTTGGGGATGCAGGTTTAATCATTGGTACCCTGCTCGCCTCGTTATTTGAGGTTCATGCCGCAATTGCAACCGTGGTGATGCAAGGTCCACCGAGCCAGCAGGTACTTTTGTATGCCTTAATTTTAGGTGTGGTGGCACATGCGATTGCCAAATGCGTCAATGCCGCGCTCATTGGTGGTTTGCGCTTTGCACTGTATTTCGCCCCTGCCCAAATTCTGCACATGCTGGCGTTGGTGGCTATTTTATATATGCTGGTTTAATCGACAGCGATTAAAACAATTTTTAGGATATGTACTGCGTGCTGATCAACACGGAAACTGACATCAAAATCTGCAAAATTCATGGTGTAAATTCGTTCAGCATCATCCTGATATGCAGGTCGTGGATCTAAAGACAAGACCTGTTCCAATTCCTGCACAATTTGTGGTTGCAATACGCCTGAGCCGAGTAACTGATTTTTTTGCGCTTCTGCTGTGTCCATCCATAGCACTGTTTTTCTTATGGGTTCATCTTGCGCATAACCACTTTGTGCATCAGGCACAGCATCTGAATATTGGATATAAGGTTTAATATCCAAAATAGGCGTGCCATGCAGTAAATCTGCTCCTGTCACATAAACTCGCAGTGACTTACCCACTTTTTTGACCTGTTTAAATTGCACTACAGATAAACCAATGGGTGCAGGTCGATACATGCTGCGCGTCGCAAACACACCTATTTTTTGATTACCACCCAAACGTGGCGGACGCACTTGTGCACGAAAACAGGGGTTTTGCTGTTTCTGTACGGTTGGATGAGCATCGGTTTGGTTTTTATTGTCGTGAAATTGCCAGATTAACCATAAATGACTAAACGCTTCGATCCCTTCAAATGCCAACACATCGTTATAAGGCGCCTGCATTTCAATATACGATTCGACTTGTACCAGATTCGGTTGACGAGGAATACCAAATTTTTCTCGGTAGGGAGAGTGCATAAATCCGATTATTGGCATTTTTAGATCAGTCTTCATCACTTTTTCTGATAAGCTCAATTAAATATATTCAGTTTATAGAGAATGATTTTAGATTAGAATAGCAAGCTGTTCTAATTTGATAATTTATTGAGACCTTTAATGGCTGCTTTCAACGTCGAAAAGATTACTCACGTACACCACTGGAATGACACTTTATTCAGTTTTAAAACGACTCGCGATACCGCACTACGTTTTAAAAACGGTCAATTTGTGATGATTGGTCTGGAAGTAAATGGCAAGCCTTTAATGCGCGCTTACTCGATTGCCAGTGCTAACTATGAAGAAGAGCTAGAATTCTTCTCAATTAAAGTACCTGATGGCCCTTTAACGTCTATTTTACAAAAAGTAAAAGTGGGCGATGAATTGCTGGTTTCTAAAAAACCTACAGGCACTTTGGTACTGGATGATTTAAATCCTGGTAAAAACCTATACTTACTTTCTTCAGGTACAGGTCTAGCTCCATTTTTGGCAACCATCCGCGACCCTGAAACTTATGAACGCTTTGAAAAAGTGATTGTGGTTCACGGTACACGTTTCATTTCTGAATTGGCTTATCAAGATTTAATTCTAAATGAATTACCAAATCACGAGTTTTTCCAAGAACTTGGTATTCGTGAAAAACTGGTATATTACCCAACCGTTACACGTGAAGAATATCCAAACCAAGGACGTGTGACCACGGCAATTGAATCGGGTGAAATCTTTGAAAAAATTGGTTTACCACGTTTTAACCCTGAAACTGACCGTGCCATGTTATGTGGTAGCCCTGCATTCTTAAAAGATGTTGCAGCATTACTTGACCAACATGGTTTAAAAGAATCACCACGTATGGGTGAATTGGGCGATTACGTGATTGAACGTGCTTTCGTTGAAAAATAAAAGCTGTTGAATCTAAAAAAACCGAGCTAAATAGCTCGGTTTTTTGTCATTAGCATCAATTAACGTACACTGCGACCTTCTTGGTTAGCACGTCCTTCACAGTGTGCACCACCACCAATTACAAACCCACGCTCTGCCTGACATGAACCAATCATACGACCACTCGAATCATAAGTTGTCACTTTTGAAGCACAACCTGTCATCAAAATAGCCGCTGTTAATGCGATTAAACTAGAAATTTTCATTGTATTACCCCTCTAAAAAATTAGTCTTGTTGCAGTGAAATCTGCGAATTATTTGGTATGGTTGGCAATAAACCCGTGCGCTCATCTACTTTAGAATAGTTAATGCCTTGTATGTTGGCACCACCATAACACACAGCTTTAGCCCCCAAAATAAAGCCCTGTGTAGCGACACATGAACCAATCACTTGCCCTGCAGTATCATAAGTCACTACTTTAGAACTACAGCCAGCCAAAGCAATCAGGCTTGCTATAGAAAATAATTTAATTAGTTTCATTTAACCCTCAATTTAAAAAAAATTAAATATTATTCATCGTGTAAATTATTTTTAAATACATCAATTTATTTTTAATTTTAGTTATATATTATTTTTTGTAAATAACAATTTGGAATAACTTATCGTTATTTTTACTTCAAATTTTAAAATTATTGCGACTACAAAAAATTAAAAGCACTCCATCTAAATCACTCAAATCAGATGGAGTGCTTTTTACGTTTATTCTTTATTCTGGTACATTCATTCTTCGTTCAGCCAAAGCTTGCTGAATCACATGATACCCCGCTGTTAAGCCCAAACTCGCCATAATCACGGCTACCACAAGATCTGGAATCAAACTACCCGTACCAAATACACCCACTGCCGCCAAAATAACTGCGAAATTACCAATCGCATCATTACGGCTACATAACCACACCGATTTCATATTCGAATCACCATCTCGAAATGCATATAAAATCAATGCAGTAACCACATTGGCTAATAAGGCGATGATCCCAATAATACCCATGGTTATGGCTTCAGGTGGAATACCCTGTATATAGGCATAGATAACCTTGCCCATCACCACCACACCAAACAAGGCCATCGTGATGCCTTTGACCAAAGCCACAGTAGCACGCCAATACAAACTTGCACTTAACACCGCAAGTGAAATCCCGTAATTGACAGCATCTCCAAAGAAATCCAGTGAATCTGCCCATAGGGATGATGAATGGGCATAGGCACCACCTATCAACTCGATAAAAAACATGCTGAGATTGATCACCAATGCAATCCATAACGCGGTTCTAAATTTACTATTCGGTTTGATTGGCGCAGGTTCATGACTACACGTACATGCCATAGACACACCTTCTTTCAAAATGAAACTGTTTCGATTATGCTCATTTAAAACTATAGACTTAGTCCAAGGTCAAGTATGGCACAATATTTAATTCATGAATTAGCTAAAAAAGTTGGAGTCAGCACAGATACAATTCGTTTTTATGAAAAGAAACACTTACTCACCCCAAGCTTTCGTGCCGAAAATAATTATCGCTATTACAACGATGAGGCACTCAAGCGTTTGATTTTTATTAAGCGTTGCCGTGCTTTAGATATGAACTTAAAAGAAATTGAAGCCTTAATTGAATTAGAAAAACAGCCGAAACAAAACTGCTGCGCTGTGAATGAATTGATTGATGAACATTTAAGGCATGTAGAAGATAAAATTGCCGAGTTGCAGCATTTTCAGCTACAACTTCAGCAACTTAGACAAGCCTGCACCACGCAAACAACCATTGATGATTGTCAGATTTTAAAGCGACTTGAAGCCGAATAATCGCTCTCTAAGCCTTTTGTAATGCAGTATTTACGTATCTAAAATTGGATTATAAACACTTCTGATTAACACGCTTCGATAGCTGCTCGGCAGTTTCCACACGTTCAGAATAACGATCTACCAAATATGCTGCTTGCCCGCGAGTCAGCAAAGTAAATTTATATAACTCTTCCATCACATCGACAATACGGTCGTAATAGCTAGACGCTTTCATGCGGCCATCTTCCTCAAACTCTAAAAAGGCTTTAGGAATAGAAGACTGATTGGGAATGGTGATCATCCGCATCCAACGTCCTAAAATACGCAATTGATTGACGCTGTTAAATGACTGCGACCCGCCACACACTTGCATTAAAGCAAGCGTTTTACCTTGTGTGGCACGAATTGCGCCCGCGGCAAGCGGAATCCAGTCAATTTGTGCTTTGAAAATCGAACTCATTGAACCATGACGTTCTGGGCTACACCAAACCATACCTTCTGCCCACGCCAACAATTCATGCAGCTCTTGAACTTTGGGATGTGAAGCATCGCCATCTTCAGGTAAAGGCAAACCTTTGGGATGGAAAATTTTTACCTCAGCGCCAAAGTGCTCCAAAATTCTGCCCGCTTCCTGTACCGCCAAACGACTATAAGAACGCTCACGGTTTGAACCGTACATCAATAAAATACGTGGCGGATGGTTCAACGGCTTTGCCTGCACCTGTTCAAAACTTGGTGTAGGCAATAAATCTAAATCAATATTGGGTAATACCATGCTGCATACTCTTAAAACTAAAATGGGCAACGCATGCCCATGTTTTTATCTTAAACCTCAAAATGAAGAAAATTACTTTGAACTGACAATCGACTCATTTTGATAAAACTTTTTACGCAGCCATAAAGACACACTCACCAAAGCAATCAACACAGGCACTTCAACCAAAGGGCCAATAATCGTGGTAAATGCAACGGGAGAAGCCAAGCCAAACGTTGCAATGGCAACAGCAAGTGCTAATTCAAAATTATTCCCTGCTGCGGTAAAGGAAATGGCGGTCGTCCGTGGATAATCATTGCCCATCCATTTGCTCATAAAGAAGCTAATAAAGAACATGGCAACGAAGTAAATAATCAATGGAATGGAAATGCGTAAAACATCCATCGGCAAGCTCAGTACTTCTGCGCCTTTTAGTGCGAACATCGCCACAATGGTAAATAGCAATGCCAACAGACTAAATGGGCTAATTTTGGGTAAAAAAGACGTTTGATACCAATCTAAGCCTTTGCTTTTCACTAAAATCAAGCGTGTTAAAAAGCCCATCAAAAAAGGAATACCCAAATAGATTAAAACAGCTTGGGTGATTGTCCAAAAACCAACATCAATCACTTGTCCTGCCACGCCAAAATACGGCGGCAAGAAACTCAGAAACAGCCATGCATAAGTACTAAAGAATACAATCTGAAAAATACTGTTAAACGCAACTAATGCAGCCACGTATTGGTTATCACCACAAGCCAAGTTGTTCCAGACCAAGACCATCGCGATACAGCGTGCCAGACCAATTAAAATCAAACCTGTCATATATTCAGGATAGTTTTGCAAGAAAATAATCGCCAAAGCGAACATCAAACACGGAGCAATCAACCAGTTTTGTACCAAAGACAACAACAAGGTTCGGCGGTCTTTAAACACTTCTGGCAAAGCTGCGTAATCGACTTTTGCCAATGGTGGATACATCATCAAAATCAAACCAATCGCAATGGGAAGATTGACTGTTCCCACACTCATTTGATCTAAGCTTGCCGATACTGCAGGAAATACCACGCCAATCGCAACACCTAGCCCCATGGCAATAAAAATCCATAAGGTCAGATTACGATCTAAAAAAGAAAGTTTGGACTGTGCCATGTGCTTACTCGCAATGTGTTGCAATTGTAGGGTTGATGTGCGTCATCGGGCTGACATCTTGCTGCGCGATAATATTTAAAACAGCAAACGCCCATTCGGGTAAATCTGGGTTCAAACGGTAATACACCCACTGCCCCTGACGTTGATCTAGCAAAATAGATAAATTCCGTAACAACGCCAAATGACGTGATATTTTCGGTTGATTTAACTGCAATTGTTCTGTCAATTCGCATACACAAATATTGTGTTGAGCCATCACCAATTTCAGAATGTCCAGTCGGGTTGGGTCTGACAAACATTTAAAAAAATCAGTTTGATTCATTTTTTATCTGCACTTCAATATTAACTATTGCGAATATACGCATATCCATATATAAATGCAATATTGAAATTTTATCGACCTAAAACGAGTCACTACGCATGAGCAACACCATCAAAATTTTTCATAACCCTGCCTGTGGAACGTCACGCAATACTTTAGAATTAATTCGTAATACAGGACAAGAACCTGAAATTATTGAATATTTAAAAACCCCACCTACACAAGCTGAACTTACTAGCATGATTCAACAAGCAGGTTTAAGCGTGCGCGATGCAATCCGCAAAAATGTAGAACCATACGAACAGTTGCAACTTGAAGGTAGCTCACACAGCGATGCGGAATTAATTGCATTGATGGTCGAGCATCCGATTTTAATTAATCGTCCATTTGTCGTGACCGAGTTAGGTGTGAAACTGTGCCGCCCTTCTGAACTGGTCTTAGACTTGCTCACTCAACCACAATTAAAAAGCTTCAGCAAAGAAGATGGTGAAGTGGTGATTGATAAACATGGGCAACGTGTACGTTAACACGCTTTCATCCATCAGAAATTGATTATAAGCAATCTGTCAAATTGGTATTGAAAGTCCCTTCTCGTGCGTTTTGTATAGCTCAGGATGAGGAACTTTCTATATCAAGATTAGCCCCAGCGTTTCAGCACAAGTTTTCTTCTGAATCCCGAGCTATTTACTAGGTTGAATCCTAAATTTAGATTCATACAATAAAGCCATATTTCTGCTATTGCTTTTTGATCATGACCATTTCCCACGTCACCGAACTTCTCTCTCCTGCTGGTTCTTTAAAAAACATGCGCTATGCCTTTGCTTATGGTGCAGATGCAGTCTATGCAGGTCAGCCGCGTTACAGTTTGCGCGTGCGTAATAACGAATTTGATCATGAAAACTTAGCAATTGGTATTCAAGAAGCACATGAAATAGGCAAAAAGTTTTATGTGGTGGTGAACATCCAACCGCATAACAGCAAACTCAAAAACTTTATTCGTGACCTAGAACCTGTGGTTGCCATGCAACCCGATGCGCTGATCATGTCTGACCCAGGTCTGATTATGATGGTGCGTGAAAATTTCCCCGACATGCCTGTACATTTATCGGTACAAGCCAATGCGGTGAACTGGGCAACGGTGAAATTCTGGCAAAATATGGGTTTAACCCGTGTCATTCTTTCGCGTGAATTGTCGATTGATGAAATTGAAGAAATTAAAAACAACGTGCCTGGCATGGAAATTGAAGTATTTGTGCATGGTGCGCTGTGCATGGCCTATTCAGGTCGTTGCATGCTTTCAGGCTATATGAATAAACGTGATGCCAACCAAGGCGCATGTACCAATGCCTGCCGTTGGGAATATAAAATTCACGATGCAAAAGAAGATGAAACAGGTGACGTAATTCCTGTCAAAAATCTTTCTGAAACTGCCGATGCAGATGAACAACACATGCAGGCACAGCATCAATTTAACGAGCCTGTGTTATTACAACGTAATGACGAAGATATGTTTGCTGCCGAAGAAGATGAACACGGCACTTATTTTATGAATTCTAAAGATTTACGCGCAGTGCAGCACGTTGACCGTTTAACTAAAATGGGCATCCATTCACTAAAAATTGAAGGTCGCACCAAATCTTATTTCTACTGCGCACGTACTGCACAAATTTACCGTAAAGCGATTGATGATGCGCTTGCAGGCAAACCATTTGACCCTGCATTAATGACTCAATTAGAAGGTCTAGCTAACCGTGGTTATACCGAAGGTTTCTTGCGTCGTCATGTGCACAGCGAATACCAAAACTACGAAACAGGTTCATCAAGTTTTGATCATCAGCAATTTTGTGGTGAAGTCTTAGAACGCAATGGTGACTACATTAAAATTGATGTAAAAAACCGTTTTGTAGTGGGCGATTCTTTAGAATTGATGACGCCACAAGGCAATATCTATTTCACTTTAACTGAAATTAAAGATAAAAAAGGCAATCTGATTGAAGATGCCAAAGGTTCAGGGCATATTGTAGAAATCCCTATACCTGCAGATGTCGATATGCGTTATGCCCTGCTGATTCGCAACTTACCAAATTCGACTGCAGATATTTCTGCCTCATCGTTGGCTTATCAAGCCAACTAAGTGGCAATAAACTAAGCGAGTATTGCGATGGCACTCCTGATTACCGACCAATGCATCAATTGCGATATGTGCTTACCCGAATGCCCGAATGAAGCAATTTATGAGGGTGAAAAGGTGTATGAAATTGATGTGGCGCGTTGCACAGAATGTGTTGGGTTTTATGACTATCAAACCTGCGTTTCAGTCTGCCCAATTGAATGTATTATTCCGCATCCTGAGCATGTCGAAACCAAAGAGCAGCTACAGGAAAAGTTTAATCAGTTGAATTTATTTGGACAAAATAATAAGGCTAATTAGACTGAAATGAATCTAACTGCTGTAAATCAAACTGGATGTTAAAAATAAAAAAAGAACTGAGTTGTTAGCCGACTCAGTTCTTAAAACCAAAAATAGAATAAATAAACTTTTAATACTATGCGATAACGCACTTTACTGAACATAGCGCCTGAGTATTGGGGAACTCAGGCGCTATCTTTTTAGCGAATACAATTTAAGGATGGTTAATCCGCGTATTCAGATGTATTCGTTCAGACTTATTGACCTGAACGGATGATGTAATCAAATGCTGAAAGTGATGCTTTCGCGCCTTCACCTGTTGCAATGATGATTTGCTTGTACGGTACAGTTGTACAGTCACCTGCCGCAAATACACCTTTTACATTGGTTTCATTGCGCTCATTTATCACAATCTCACCACGATTCGTCAGCTCTACTTTTGACTCTTTTAAGAAGTCCGTATTTGGTAATAAACCAATTTGTACGAAAATTCCTGCAAGTTCAACAGTATGCTCAACATCTGTCGCACGGTCTTTATATTTCAATGCAGTCACTTGTGCGCCATCACCAATCACCTCAGTCGATAATGCATTGGTAATTACAGTAGTATTTGGCAAGCTGTTCAATTTGTTTTGCAAGACTTGGTCTGCACGTAATTTAGTATCAAACTCTACCAAAGTCACATGCTCTACAATCCCTGCAAGGTCAATCGCTGCTTCTACACCTGAGTTACCACCACCAATCACTGCAACACGTTTGCCTTTAAACAACGGGCCATCACAGTGTGGGCAGTATGCCACGCCGCGGGTACGGTATTCTGCTTCACCAGGTACATTCATCTCTCTCCAACGTGCACCTGTAGACAAGATCACCGTTTTCGATTCAAGTGTTGCGCCATTTTCCAAAGTCACTTCGACCAAACCATTGGCAGTTTCATCAGCACCTTTAATGGCAGATACTTTTTGTAGATTCATAATATCGACATCGTATTCACGCACATGCGCTTCCATTTCTGCCGCAAACTTTGGACCTTGTGTTTTTTGGATAGAAGTGAAGTTTTCAATATCCATGGTATCCATCACCTGACCGCCCATCCGCTCAGCCACAATACCTGTACGAATACCTTTACGTGCTGCATAGATTGCAGATGTATTCCCTGCAGGGCCGCCACCAATTACCAAGACATCAAACGCCTCTTTGGCATTCAGTTTCGCTGCATCTTTGCTCGCAGAATCTGTATCTAATTTAGCTACAATTTCTTCCAAAGTCATACGACCTTGACCAATGTGGTTGCCATCTTGGAATACCATCGGCACAGCCATAATTTTGCGCTGCTCAACTTCTTCTTGGAAGAATGCACCATCAATCATGGTTGCTGTTGTGCCAGGGTTGTAAATCGCAATGAGGTTCAAAGCTTGTACTACATCTGGACAGTTGTGGCAGCTCAACGATACAAACACATCAAAGTGAGATGAAAGATTCAATTCTTTGATTTGCGTTAATACTTCATCCGATACTTTTGGTGCATAACCAGAAGTTTGCAATAAAGCCAAAATTAATGAAGTGAACTCGTGCCCCATTGGTAAACCTGCGAAGAATACGCGCGGTTGCTCACCTACTTTTGCAATCCCAAAACTTGGTGCACGTGCGTTGTTACCGTCAAAACGTGCAGTAACTTGTGGCGAAAGTGCTGCAATTTCTTCAACCAATTCTTTAATTTTGGCAGATTTATCAGAACCATCTAAAGTCGCGACAAGCTCGATTGGGCTTTCAAGACGTTCTAATAAAGTTTTAAGTTGTGTAGAAGTATTTTGGTCTAACATGGCTAACGTCTCCAAGGGAGTAAATTTATTTGTTGATGTCATCTTACGAAAAATAGTTACATAGGGGAAACGGTTTATTTTTATATTTATGATCGTTTTTTCAAATGATAGTGAGTTTCAAGCTTACTATTTCATTTAAAATACCTAAAGCTATTCAATTTAGACATTAACATAAAAACTGAATGTCTGCCTTAAGCAATTGAGCCTAATCATTTTTTATTCAAGTTGTTGTTGAATCCGCAGAATACGCTGCTGTAAATGTCGCGATAAAAACCAGAGTACCGCAGACAGTATTAACATAAGCGCCATAACCGCGAGATTCATATAATAAACCAGCGTATTTAATTGCTGTGCTTGCTGCACTTGCTTAAGTACGCTTTGCGCCATAGGCGTTAAAGCTTTGCCATAAACTTGCTGCTGCATCGTCCATAATTGTTCAGGTTTAAATCCATAATGTAAAAATTGCGGATCTTGCTGCTCTGCTTTGACCAAGGTCAACACTTGCGGAATGGCTGCATCTTTATCTGCGGGATGATGCATCAATGCCGTTTGCGCCAACAAATAGGCTTTAACAGGCGCTGCCATTTCTGCATTTTGTAAATAACGCGCCAATTCACTTTCTTGAATGTGCTTTTCATAATGCACAATTTTGGCATATACCTGCTGCGTATCATCTTGTCGGTCATGCTGAACATAACTCAATGCCGACCAAAGTAAAATAAAACTCAGCAACCAAGCTACAAATTTCAAGACAAAGGACTGAAAGCGAATATAAAAAAAACGAATTTTCTTGAGTAGATGAACTAGAACGAATGCACCAATAAATGACACCGACAGTTTTAAAATCAACCAACCCAACCAGTTCAACAAACTGAAAAAATAATCAGGTTGCTGCCCTAAATTTGCCAAAGTCGCATCGACACTTGCAGGCATGTGTAATTGCTGAACTTCAGTGCTTAAACCAAAGAAGCTATAAATCACATCTTGCTGAATAAAAAAGCCAATTGCCGATATAAGCACCACCGTCATAGACAGCACAGCCAAAAAACTGAGCTTTTTTTGACGCTGCTGTAATGCCACAACACCTGTTTTTAGCTGCTGTGGCTGAATGGCATATTCATCAAGTGGGGGCAAATCCGACTCCTTATCAGGTAAATTTCAGATTAAATGAAGTCATTGTCAAAATGCATTTATTGACCAGACTGTTGACTTGAACCAATCACCAATTGATTCAGATTCTCCTGTAAGGCTCGCAAACGCGTAGTCGCTTCTGCACGTTTTTGCATGCCTTCTTTTTGTACCTGGATCACATCGTTCACTGTTTTAATGAGGGTATTTTGTACGTGTTCAAGGGTTTCAATATCAATCACCGAACGCTGATTGGCTTTGGCAGTATCAACCGAGTTTTGATGCAATAAATCTGCATTACGGCGCAGCAATTCATTGGTGGCATCATCAATACTGTTGGCCAGTTGCACACTGTTTTTCTGCTCATTTAAAGAAATCGCCAAACTAATCTGGTTTTTCCACGCAGGTAAGGTAATGTTTTTAATCGCATAAAATTTATCGACCAACATTAAATTATTGGACTGGATAATCCGAATCATCGGCAAAGTTTGCATGGCAGATTGTTGCAACACCTGCAAATCACTCACCCGCTTTTCTAAATTATTAGCAAGATGATTGAGATCATAAATTTTTTGAGTCGTGGTCTGATCCTGCGGCTGCGCGGAAAATTCAGAAATTTGCTGCTGAATTTCCTGCTGTTTTAACTTACCTGCTGCAATATAAATCCCCAATTGTTTATATTCATCTTGCACACCATGAAACATTTTATTCAGTGTATCTACACGGTTTTTTAAACCATTTTGTGAGCTTTCAATTTCTGTGACCAGACTATCAATTTGCGCTTTGGTGCTGTTAAAGTTTTGATCAAAACTTTGTTTAGCGCCTTTTAACTTATTGAATAAACCACCCAAAAAGCCACTGCTTTTGTTTGGATTTAAAATACTGTTGGTATTTAACTGCTGTGCAACCTGCACCACCTGATTCAGCTTTTGCCCTGTGACATCCAAATCCTTATTTTGCACCAAACCTAAAAGCTCATCGGTATAACTTGACGTTTTAGTGGCGATATTTTTGCCATATTCTGCAACCGAATGATGGCTAAGATCGCTTAATTCTTTACGCGCAGCCAGCACCTCCTGAAAGTCATCAGGCTGTAAGCCAATTTCCTGCAAATTGAGTTGCTGAAATTGTTGCTGAGTCTGTTCATCACTCACTTGCACAGCGACGTTGCGTTGTTCAGAAGTTGTCATATTTCGCCTCTATCTAATCAAAACCATGCCTTATGATTGCGCAGGTTTTTCTAAGGATTTTCTTAATGTCTTAATTAAATGCTCACGACTTTGATCCAGCTTTTCTAGCTGACTGTGTGAGCCACTTTGCTGACTTTGTTTGACATGATATTGCCATGCAGGAATGAGTACCTGCTGCGCTTCTTTAAAGCGATCTAACAAACTAAAAGAGAGTTGCTGTGAAAGTTGCATTTGAGTAATCGCAATATCATTACTACTTTGCAAAGTCTTTAAACTATAAATTTTCTTGGCCAGTCGTTCGCTAAAATTATCCAAAGGATGCTGATTGCGCACAAATCGTGGATATTCCACTAAAAACTCATCGGCAGCTTGAATGTATTTCGCCATTTGCTCACGCAAACCAACCAACTGCTGAAAACGTGATTGTGATTTCTGAATTTCGATTTGCAGCTTTTGGCTTAAACGATCTGCTTGTCCTAATAAATGATCTAGGTTTTTATAATATTGCACTTGCCCCGCGCCATATTCCAAATCTATGCCTAGCCACTTTTGTAGTGCATTAAACTTACGTTGCTTTAACACTTTTTTAGATTTGCCAAGCGCCTGAATCAACTGCTCAATGGTCACACTCAATTGCTGAGTTAAATGTGGATCCACCCCATCCAATAAAACTGACTGCGCTTGAATCACCTGATCTGCATAATGATTTAGACGATATTGATCATTCAACAACGGAACTAAATCATTGCGTTGAATCGCCAAAAGCTCTGCACGATCCACCGTAATCTCTTGCAAAGGCAGTAACACTTCAAACTGAGCCATAGACCATCACAACCCTCTTTACATGATTTTATAGTACGTGTTTTTCGGCTAAGGTCATGTAATATTTTGCAATTTTTTATTTCGATCTGCTTAAATGCTTTTTTATAGATTCGCATAACATCAGTCACAAGATGCCTGATTCAAAACACCAGTGCTTGACATCCTCACCCCCTTAAAAGAGGGTGATTCCTACAGCTAGACGCTTATGCCCAAGCGCAAGAATGTTTAGAGCTGAGTTTATATCTCGATCATGAGCTGTACCACAGCTCATGCACTCCCATTCTCTTATTCCAAGATCTGTCC
>NZ_NOZT01000020.1:0-54579 GCF_002412355.1 Acinetobacter sp. YT-02 | reverse complement strand
GAATAGCTCAACAAGTAAAACAGACTTATAACCTTCCATTGGTTCTTATTGTTGATAATGCCTCGATTCATAGAAGTAAAAAGATGGCTGATTACAGAGAGCTACTTAAAAGTAACTTTTCGACGAATTTGTATTTTATTCCAGCTTATAGCCCTGAGTTAAATCGAATCGAGATGGTATGGAAGCAGATGAAATATTATTGGCGAGATTTTCAAGTCATGACAGCTGATAAAATAGAGCAATGGGTGGAGAGAGTATCAAACCAATTCGGAAAAGAATACATGTTTACTTTTTAATGACAGCTTAGAAACGATTCAAGAAATTTCTGTACAAGAAAATCTCCAACTCAATAAATCACAAATATTAGATATCTCATACGTTATTTTTTACTTTGGTATAGAGGGAAGTTGGACGACATTTATAGTAAATAAACTATCAAGGTATAATGGATTTAATGAAGAATTAGTTATTAAAATTCAGAAAAGGTTAATGGAAAAGGATTTTAGAGGCTGCTTATTGAAAACCAATCAAACTCATTTAAGCTCTTATTTTAGAAATATGTATAATGCTATAAAAATAGTAGATGAATCAAAAATCCTAAGTGATTTTGAAAAATACGAGTTAATAAAAATTTACCGTGCACAACTTTCAAATCCTGAGCTTTATATCCTTTTTTTCAATGTTTTATCGCGTTTTGGAAAAAAATGGCTCCAAAATAATTTTATAAATAAATATGATTTTATTAAAAATATTCCATTTGAATATTGTGACGGATATGACCCTAAACATTACTTTCCATCTATCAAATTCGAAGAGGATGAATATTGATTTAAGTACTAACGCACAGAAAGGTGACATGGATGTAGCCTGTTCGTTAGGCACACGGACGTGCCCTCTAACGAACAAAGGATTTTTGTTACTTTTGATCCTTTAAAAGTAAGGCAAACATTTTAATTATTAGAATACCCTCATCCCAATCTTCTCCCAAAAGGCATAGGTATCTACACAAATAAATCACTTCATCCCAAAAATTAACTTTAATCCCAATACTGTCATGACCGCCCCTGCTGCACGGTCAAAAATAGCCTTAAACTTAATATAAGCCTGACGCGGTTTTTCTGCAGACAAAGCCACTGCAACCAATGAACACCAACCTGCATCAATAAAAAAACACAGAATTGGCAGCACCACATAAAAATAGTTCGGAATTTCTTTAGGCAACAAAGCCGTAAAAATACTCGCCAAGACAATTGCAATTTTAGGGTTAGATAACTGCGTAATTAAACCTGTAGTAAACGCACGGCGCAGTGACATTTGCTGTCCATGTGCAAGATTGGTTTGAATAGGCGCTTTGGCATGCTTCACAATTTTATAAGCCAAAAACAACAAATATAAACCACCACAAATTTTAAGCAGAAAATATGCTGAAGGCACTGCCAATAAAATAGCCTGCAACCCCATCACCGCCAATAAACCAAAAATTGCGGCACCCGTACCCGTGCCTAAAGCCGTAAATAAACCATGCTTACGTGAAATGGCTATCGAATTTTTTGCCACATAAATAAAGGTAGGCCCAGGACTAATTGCCCCCAACATTAATGCCAAAGCAATAGAGCCTAAAATCAATAATGATTCCAAGATAGACCTCAAGATTAGAATAATTTTCAATTATTTATTTTACTTAAAAAACCATAATAGAAGATATAATTTTTTTGATTTATGTTTATAAATTTAAGGATTTTTCAAGCAATTTGATATTTATTAAAAAAACCAAAAATAGAGTAAAAACTCAATTTAATTTCAATATCAAACAGTTAAAACATAGCATATGAACAGTAAAATTTTATTGTGCATCCATTTTTTCTATTAAAGTTTTTTTCTGATAATAATTTATCATCGATTTTTAGCAGAACTTTCATATATTTTTAAAACATATAATCCCATAATAAAATTATGGCTTTAATTTTCTTTAGAACTACAACCGAGGCACATCAGATGCAAAATAAAAGACTGAAAACATTAGACCGCTCTAAATCACATCTTTGGATTGTAGGTGGAGGCATAGCTGGTATGGCTGCTGCTGCTTTTGCGATTCGTGACGCTAAAGTGCCAGCCGAACATATCCATATTTTAGAAGAATTGAATGTTTCTGGTGGTTCGATGGATGGTGGACATAATCCGCTTAATCCGAACCAAGCATGGGTCACACGTGGTGGACGTATGCTAACTGATGAGACTTATTTGTGTACTTGGGATTTATTTTCAAGCATCCCATCTTTAGAAAATCCAGACATTTCTGTTCGCGAAGAATGTCGTGAATTTAACGAACAAATTAAAACCAATGCTCAAGCACGTTTGATCGACTCAAATCATATTGTTGCAGAAGCTCAAAAATTGGGATTATCAACGCTCAACCGTGCTCAAATGTTACGTCTACTGGCATTAAAAGAAGATCGTATCGGTAGTCGCCGTATTGATGAATTTTTTGATGATACATTTTTCCAAAGTAATTTTTGGCGGATGTGGCGAACCACGTTTGCCTTTCAAAAATGGCATAGCGCAGCGGAATTACGCCGTTATTTTCTACGTTTCATTCAAGAATTACCACGCATCCATACCTTAGCAGGTGTGAAACGAACTAAATACAATCAATATGATTCAATGATTCATCCTCTACAACGCTGGTTGGTGGAACAAGGCGTTGATGTTCGTTTCGGTAGTTATGTCACAGATGCAGACTTTGTCGAAGATGCCCAAACGAAGGAACGTAAGGCAACCCAACTTTATGTCAACATTCCAGAAGGCACTGAACAAATTCAACTGGGTGAGCATGATCTTGCGCTCTTTACTTTAGGTTCGATTACGGCTGATTCACGTTATGGCGATAAATTCGATGTTCCTGAGCTGATTCGTGATCGACAAGATCATGGCTGGCGTTTGTGGGAAACATTGGCTCAAAAAGCTCCTGATTTTGGTCGTCCAATGACCTTCTATGGCAACATTGATGAGCATAAATGGAAATCCTTTACGCTCACCATGCATGATGATGTGCTGCTAAAACGGATTATTGATTACACAGGAAATGAACCGGGTACAGGTGCACTCATGACTTGGTTTGAATCTGGTTGGCATCTATCTGTGGTCGTTCCAGCTCAACCGCATTTTGCTGACTTACCAGAAGGTAAATTCACCTTATGGGGTTATGGTTTTGAAATTGACCATATCGGCGATTACATTAAAAAACCGATGAGTGAAGCGACAGGTCAAGAGATTTTAATTGAGTTGATTCATCAACTTGGTTTCGATGACATCTTGGATCATGTGTTGGCACATACTGACATTACCACAGTAATGATGCCTTATGCTTCTGCCCTATTTGCATGTCGTAAAGCAGGTGATCGCCCATTGGTCATTCCAGAAAATGCGGTCAACTTTGCTTTCTTAGGTCAATTCGTAGAGCTTGAAGATGATGTGGTTTTCACTGTGGAATATTCCGTACGTTGTGCCATGATTGCCATTTATCAGCTCTTAGGTGTCGAACGTGAAATTCCAGAGATTTACAATGGTTTACTCGATCCTAAAGTTGGCTTAAATGCTTTGGAAGCAGTTTTTCATTAAATTTTAAAAAGCCATAGGGTAAATTGCTGCCCTATGGTTATTCAACTTATTTTGATAAAACGATCTTTGTACACGACAAAAAAAGATAACTCATTGAAATAATGGCATAATACTTGTTTTCTAACGACGAATATGATGACACATTTCAATGAGTTACATCTCAACTTAAACACATATCTAAAGTGAAACAAGTCACATGTAAAATGTTTTACACTGATTATGCTTGCATTAATTGTAAAACAGACATGTAATCTTTCTTCTGCATCTAAAGCCTTACCCATCACGTGCTTACCACAATCATTTTATCGATGTATACAACGCTTCTTTGCAGATCAGTATTTCGATTATCGTCAAATTTCTCAGTTAATTTTCAATATATTTTTATTCGATAAAGTCCAATTAACTTTGGATAGAACCAACTGGAAATGGGGAAAACGAGATATCAATATCTTGATGTTAGCCATCGTCTATCGTGGAATAGCGATACCTATTGTTTGAACATTGCTCAATGAACCAGGCCATGTGGAACAGATTTCCCCCGCTGCGGGTTCAGAGTTCAGTGTACTTAAACCTGATAATGCCACAGGCAACTCTTTACCAAAGTGGTGCAACGTATTGCGGTACGTATCACCATTAATCCGAATCAAAAAGGGATCGAAAATCTACGCCCTGGTATGTCGGTGATCACGTCGGTGGATACCGACTCATAAACCAACACTGACATTCTCAATCAAATACATTTACAATGTGGTCAAATTCATTTCTCGTTCGCAAAAAATGTTTGATCACATTGCTTTTCCTACCCCTTATCAAACATTAGAACTTCCCCAGCCTGTTCAACTGACCATCAAACGCCTTGATCAGATTCATCCCCAGATTTCGGGCAACAAGTTTTTTAAACTCAAATACAACCTCTTGGCAGCACAACAGCAAGGTTTTTCTCAAATCCTCACTTTTGGCGGTGCATTTTCCAATCATATTGCAGCAACGGCTTATGCAGCTCAACGCTTTGGCTTTCAAAGTATTGGCATCATTCGTGGTCAAGAACTTGCGACCCAAGACTTAAATCCAACCCTACAAACAGCGCAAGATTTTGGCATGCAACTGCATTTTGTCAGCCGAGCCGAATATCGTCTGCGCCATGAAGTGGAATATTTACAACAACTTCAACAGCAATATCCTCAAGCCTTTATTATTCCAGAGGGTGGAAGCAATTCCCTTGCCATTCAAGGGACACAGGAAATCCTCTCCCCTGATGATTTAGAAAATTATGACGTAATTTGTTGTGCTGTGGGTACTGGTGGAACAATTGTGGGCATCATTGAAAGTAGTTCAGATCACCAGCACATTTTAGGCTTTTCAGCCTTGAAAGGTGATTTTCTCAAACAGGACATTCAACAATGGACCGATAAAAGCAATTGGTCTTTAACCGATGCCTATTGTGGTGGCGGCTATGCCAAAACTACACCTGAATTATTGAAATTTATTCAAAATTTTGAGCAAAAATATCAAATTCCACTCGAACACATTTATACAGGTAAAATGATGATGGGACTTCTTGATTTAATCCAGCACAATCATTTCCCTGCCCACACTCGAATCCTGGCCATTCATACAGGTGGGTTGCAAGGAAAGCTTAAAGCATATTAAAACCCCCACAAATCTTTTATAATTGCTCGCTTTTCGTCTACCGAGTAATACTCATGGTTCATCAGGTTGATGTTGTTGTTTTAGGTGCGGGTGCATCAGGCTTGATGTTGGCTGCAGAAGCTGGTAAACGTGGACGTTCCGTTGCCGTATTAGAAAAAGCCAATAAAGTGGGCAAAAAAATTCTTATGTCTGGTGGTGGTAAATGTAATTTCACCAATTTAGAAGTCGAACCAAACCATTATATTTCACATAATCCACATTTTGTCATTTCTGCTCTCACTCGTTACACCAACTGGGATTTTATTGGTTTGGTCTGCGAATATGGTATTGAATATGAAGAACGTAAACACGGTCAGCTATTTACAATCAAAGGCGCAAAAGAAATCCTCGAACTTTTACTTGCAGAGTGCAATAAATCGAAACGAGTTCAGATTCAGACCCATTGCGAAGTACAAAGCATAACAGCACAAACAGATTCAGGTTTTATCATTGAAACCAATCAAGGCACTTATCACTGTGAATCTCTCGTTGTGGCGACTGGTGGCTTATCTATTCCAACTTTAGGTGGCTCTGGAATTGGCTATGAAATTGCCAAACAGTTTGGTCATCGTGTTTACCCGACCCGTGCAGGTTTAGTGCCTTTTACCTTCTCAGACAGCTTTAAAGAAGTCACCACACGTTTAAGCGGTAATGCGGTGGATGCGACTTTATCGAATTCATTGACTAGTTTTACCGAAGCGCTACTATTTACCCATCGTGGTTTAAGTGGACCAAGTGCCTTACAGCTTTCTAATTATTGGGATGTCGGACAAAATTTTAAAATTAACTTTTTGCCTTACTTAGAACTCTATGACTTTTTTAAAAATAAAAAGCAAAACAGTCCTAAAGTTTTACTGCGCACCTTGCTCAGCGAACATTTGCCAAAAAGTGTAGTGACTGAATTACAGCAACTGATTTGGTCAGAGCTTTCTGAAACTGCAATTGGCAATATTAGTGATGACAAGCTAGAACAAATTGCAGCGCGTTTACATGCCTTTGAAGTCAAACCATCGGGTACAGAAGGTTATCGTACTGCCGAAGTTACTTTAGGTGGAGTCGATACCCAGGAAGTTTCCTCTAAAACTATGGAAAGTAAAAAACAAAAAGGCTTGTATTTTGTTGGGGAAGTTTTAGATGTAACGGGACATTTGGGCGGCTATAATTTCCAATGGGCGTGGTCATCTGCACATGCAGCATCGGAGTATGTTTAAGTTTGCTTTTAGATGAAACATGCAAACAAATGAATGTGATAAAAATGATTCTAGTCTAAACAGAATAATATTGATCTTGCCGATCAAATTGCAAAATGACAAAAGCCAGTTTTTTCTAAACTGGCTTTTTCTTTAACACCGTCACGTACTATAAAGACTTAGCAATACGTGAATCCTGTTATTTTATTCTAAATAATCGGTACGAAATAATACCAATTTTGGCGTGTTTGCCAAACGTGATTCAGTTTGCTGCATTTTGAGGACTGCACTTTGTTGATGCATAGGTAACGAATTTACCACTTGAACTTTTAAACTGATACGTAATTTGTTTAGCATATTGATTTCTCTCATTATTGTCATCCTTGCGCGAATTTTAAGACTCAAATATTTCAGCTTGGTTAAAACCCAAGTTTTTTATTTTTCCCTTAAACCCTCATCAAGCTTTCCAAGCTATTGATCTGATTTATCCAAATCAGTCTTTGGCTCATTCCTGCCAAAGTTGATTAATTTTTAACATAATTTAAGAGCTTGGTCTATCCTCTTTTGGATGATTTTTCTCAACATTTTCAGTTGGTTTTGCCGTTGCTTCTGGTTTAGCAAAGACAAACTTATAAGCGGCAACAAAAAAACCGATGGTGATGCCAGCAATCACGATTGGGGCAAAAAACTTATCGGGTGCTGATTTGGACATTATCGTTTCCTCTTTTTTAATGAATACCGAAAAGAAATCGACCAATACGGTGATTGGTCGATCATCTTAGCGATTCAAATCAAAATTTGAACAGGTTATTTCGGGTCATTTTTTGGATGTTCATCGACATCTGGTTCAGCCTCACCTGTCGAACCAAATGGGTTGTTGACTGGTGGATGTTCAGGATCAACCTTTAAGGTATCTGGCACTGCATGATCAGTTGCCGCTTCAGGTGTTGTAGTCACATCACTTACAGACGCTTGCGGCTGCTCAGATACAATAGGTGTCATCACACTTGATGCTGACGTTGCCGTTTCTGTCTTGTGCAAAGGATTCGGTTGATTTGCCTCACGTTTAGCTTTATCAATCAAATCAGTTAACACACGCTCTGCAGGTTGACGACCACCTAAACCAAAGGCAAGTGCGAAAGCCACTGCAACAGAACCGAGAGTTAAACCAAAGGCCAAGTTCACAATCGAGTCGGCAATACCCATCGCGCGTAAGCCCATGGCTACCACCAAACCCATAATTAAAATACGGACTAAGTTTGCCAACCAACGTGAGCTGTTATATTCACCGCGCTGTACCACTTTGGCGACCAAATTCGCGAGCCAGAAACCCACCACCAAAATGACAGCACCCAACAGGATATCTGCACCAAACTGGATAAACATGGCAATCAAGCCGCTGACTTGATCAAAGCCCAAACGGTTCGCCGCTTCAGATACCGCAAATAGCATGGTAAAGAATACGATCAGATAACCAACCACACATGAAATTTTAGTCGTACCTAAAAAGCGCTGTAAGTCGAGTTTGGCAGGAATATCATCGACTCCTGTGCCTGCAACCACTTCCACCACAATATTGGCTACAAAACGCGACACCACATAAGCCAAAATAAGAATCAGACCTGCCGCAATAATATGCGGGATCGCATTCATAATTTCATACAACATGGCAGTCGCAGGCTGAGAAATAGCTTCAATGCCAAGTGCCTCAAAACCAATAATCAAGGCTGTGATGATCACCAAGACGAAAACAAACGAACCGAGTAATTTAGGTAAATTTGAATTTTTGAAGATGCCAACTTTTTCAGCATGCTGTTGAATATTCAAGCTACCCAATAAACCTTCGACAATGCCACGAACAATTTTTGCCAGAATGTATCCGACAAAAACAATCACGCCTGCAATGAAGATGTTCGGTAAATACAGCACAACTTCATTCACCATGTTTTGCACAGGGAACAACAGACCGTTTAAGCCTAAAATTGACAGCACAATTGGCAAGAACAGCAATAAAATCAGCCAATAAACAATTTCACTGATATTTTGACTTAAGCCACTCACACCCACATCGGCGCTGAGTTTTTCATCCAACTGGGTACGTGCCAACAGTTTTTGCATCCCCACTTTGACCAGATTTGCCAAAATCCAACCAATAAAAGCAACAGCAACAGCAGCAAGTAAAGAAGGAATAAACAGTAAAAACTGCTGAATCATATTACTGAATGGCCCACTGACACTGGTCAGATTCAACACATTCAGCGCACCAATGACCGCAATAATTAAAATCACCCAAAACACGACACGTGACACAATCAGTTCAATATTTGAACGATGCCCCGTTGCATTTGATAGTTTATGATCCGTACCCAATTTTTGCAGGACTTTTTTAACCCCTCCAGCCACGAGTAACGCCACAACCCATCCTATCAGCAATATTGCAACAGCCGCCAGAATCGGCT
This sequence comes from Acinetobacter sp. YT-02, assembly GCF_002412355.1. Lineage (NCBI taxonomy): Bacteria > Pseudomonadati > Pseudomonadota > Gammaproteobacteria > Moraxellales > Moraxellaceae > Acinetobacter > Acinetobacter sp. YT-02. The sequence goes on along the minus strand of NZ_NOZT01000020.1, from coordinate 45,623 downwards.
GAAATTGCTCCCAATAATACATGGCTTCAAAACCTCTACCATGTAGGTTGTCATTTAAGTAATCATTCATCTTATTTAATCCTCATGGTTTTTAGCTTCATTTTTTGGTTTGCGCCGCAGCGTAAAACTGCTTTTTATCGATTCAAATTATTGAGTAAAGCTCTACCCACCATAGAATTTGCATATTTTTTATTCAACCTTGGGATGCAGAATCGCAACAATTCTACAAAGGAGGGACAATAAACCTTGTGAAAATCCACAAAAAAGCCCTGCATCTAGGCAAGGCTGAATTTGTAAATACGATTTTTTGACGCTTAGGCTAAACTACCGATCTGTTGCTGTTGCAGTATTGCTGTCCTCTGCACGTGCTTCATCTCCAGCTGTGCCCGTTGTCGTGCTATTTGGCGTTGCTTGTTGTACGGTTGGATTAGGATGTCCAGGAGGTGCTTCGCTCGGACTCGGATTGCGATCCGCCATCATGTAAATCAGCAATGCCAATAAAAAGATTCCCACCAGTAGAAGCATATAGACTGGAATACGTTTTTTTCGCTTAATGTCTTCAGCTGAGTTTACATGAGGTGGTTTATTGAAATCATGCGGCATGTTCCCCTCACTTATGTATTTATCTGATGAATTTTCATACTAACAAGCTCCTCACGCTTATTGTGTGACAATACATAGCAAGATGGTGAAAAGATGTAATATACCTCAAGTACCACCTATGTTGCCCAATATCGACAAAGCTGCCTCTCACGGGGAAATGCGCTATAATCACGTACCGTTTTTTGTGTACTTTGAACTTTATGGCGTATCGTCAACAAAGTGTATCGCTTGATCTTGACACTGACGTCACTCATCAATGTGCCTTGCACTATACCCGTGATGGGCATCTCATTGGTATTATTGAATTTAGCAAGCCCAGCTATCTGCTCAAATGGGGCGATTTGGAATATTTCCGTCGTCGTACCGAAGAATTTTCGGTCATGCCATTTCCAGATTGTGTGAATGCCATGATCATTGATATTCGCAACATTGCTGCATTTCTGGATAATGAAGTGCCAATTTTACCGTGGCGCTTACTTGAAGAAGAATGTCCTGTGCGTTTGGTGGTTCCTCAAGAGCGCTTAGAGCATTATGTAGGTTTTTTTGAACCGACTTGGCTAAGTAGCGATGTCGATAGCGCGATTCAGGAAATCCGCGAATATATGGATATGTTTGTGCACTAATTTCTTTGAAGAGTCACTTTCAAGCATTGCGTTCAAAAGTTGCTTTCAAAATTGAATCGCACCAAGCAAAAACCTCATCTGCAGCGTTGTAGATGAGATTTTTATATGAATGGTGAAGATCACCTCAACAACCAATTTTTAGCGAATTGTGAAAATACATTTATTTTCAAAACTCAATTTAGGCAGCCACAAAACCTGCTTAAAACGCACCTGATCTATGCCAAAACTTCGCATTTTCTTAGATGTATAGCGCTTGATATTTTTCATATTCAGGAGTCTGCCCTGCAATGGTTGAGCTTTGCTGAACTTTAATTTTCTGAAAAAAAGCGGTTTCCTTTGCACGGATTGGGCCAATATATTCATTATACATTTGTTCCATTTCGGCACTTTCAAATTGCATTTTTTGCAAACTGCCACCATGCCAACCCAACTGACTACGCAAGTTTAAATATTTTACTTTGCCCGCAGGAAACACATAATTGGCACAAGAAGAAAAGCAATACTGCGCAACTTCTACATTAAGTTGATGGTCAAAGACCAAATTGCCCAAATCAATACCTAAGCCGATCTCGCCACCCCGACTGTTGATTTTTAAGGTATCAATCTTATCTGACTGTTTGAGTAATTCCGCTGCACGTGCATTGGCTTCAGGGCTAAGTGGCCCATCATAAATGAGTACGTGATCTTGCACAGCAACCTGAGTTTCGACCGTTTCAGCCTGTACGGTTTGTGCGACTATAAACATCAGCCCTGCGCTGGCTATATATTTGAACAGTTGATATTTGAATAGTTGTATCACATCCTCACCAATAATTTTCAACTGCAATATTACCTTCCCCGCGGCGGTTCATGCTTAAACCACGCGCTTTTAAGGCTTCTTTGGTGTCATCGACCATGGCAGGGTTACCGCATAACATCACATGGCTAGTTTCAGGGTTGAGTACACTGCCTGCAGCCTGTTCCAGTTCGCCATTCGCAATTAATACAGGCAAACGATCATGCAAAGCAGCTTGAGGGTCGCGAGTGATAATTGGGATAAACTCAAAGCCTGTATGCCCTTCGCCAAAAGTTTCGGCAATCTCGTGAATTTTATCGACATAAGCCAATTCAGCTTCGGTACGCACGCTATAAACCAAATAAATATGTTGATATTTTGTCCATGTTTCAAAATCTTGCAGCATGGATAAAAACGGTGCAAGACCTGTACCTGTGGCCAGTAACCATAAATCGTGTGGCGCAGGCAATTGATAACGCGCCAAAGTCAAAAAACCATACGGAATTTTTTCCAAGTACAGCTCATCGCCCACTTGAAGGTGCTGCAAGTTAGAAGTAAACGCACCATCTGGCACGACAATTGAGAAAAACTCCAATGTTTCATCAAAGGGTGATGACACCACCGAATAAGCACGTACCACCAATTCATCGCCCACTTTTAACCCGATACGTGCAAACTGTCCTGCGGTAAATTTAAAATGCGCAGGACGGGTCATGGTGAAGCTAAACAAGGTGTTGGTCCAACGATGAACCGAAAGCACTTTTTCTAAAGTAAATTTTTCAATTGACATGATTTGAGCGTGGCATGAAAGACTGTGCTCATGTTAGCATGTTGGGGTAATTTATGAATATTTTTAAATGTTAAGGCTTGATTCATGCGCATGACTTTACGCCAGTTGGCGGTTTTTGTAGCAGTTGCCCAAGAAGGGACAGTAACCAAAGCCAGTGATGCCGTTAAGCTCACCCAAAGTGCTGCAAGCATGGCCTTAGCAGATTTGGAAGATGGCTTGGGTGCTCCACTGTTTGACCGTTTGGGTAAGCGTCTACAACTAAATGATTTGGGTCGTTTTTTATTGCCACAAGCCTTAGAAATTTTGGGTCGTTGTGAAGCATTTGAGCAAGCCGCTAAAGGTGAGCTGCAAAGCATCGATTTGCGTTTAGGCGCAACTCTCACCATTAGTGACTATTTGATGCCTGATTTAATGGCAGACTTTTTGCAAATTCAACCACAGGCGCATTTACAATTACAAGTGGGCAATACCCGCCAAATGATTGAAGCTGTGAATCAGTTTCAGCTAGATTTAGCCTTGATAGAAGGCTCTTGTCACTTACCCCAACTCCAATGTATTCATTGGCGTGATGATGAACTTGCAGTGTGCTGTGCGCCAAGTCATCCTCTAGCGCAGTTAAACCGTGCTTTAAGCATTGCAGATTTTGAAGATGCCGAGTGGATTTTACGTGAAGAAGGTTCAGGTACCCGTGAAGTGTTTGACAATGCAATTTTAAAAGACCTGCCTGATGCCAATATTCGTTTAACTTTGGGTCATAACGAAGCGATTTTAAAAATTGTCGCAGGTGGGATTGGTATGTCGTGTATTTCACGATTGGCGATTGAACCTTTACTAGAAAAAGGTCAATTGGTGATTTTAGATACACCTTTCTGGCAACTGACGCGCCCGTTATTCATGTTGGTGCATCGTCAGAAATACCAAGGGCCTGGCTTAAAGGCATTTATGAAGTTTTGCGACGCGAAATAGTTTATAAAAGAGTACCGATGATGGTACTTTTTTTTAGCGATTAAACTGACTCTCACACGGTATGCCGTCACCATCACCGTCCATTTTAGTATTTGGACAATTTCGTATAAAGAATAATGCTTCTTCGTAAGACGTCATTTGACTACAGTGCTCACGCCCATCACAAGTAAAGTTCTGTTCAACAACAGGAACTTCTACTACTTTTTGTACTGATAAAGCTTCAGGCTGACTATTTTGCCAAGCTTGGTACTTATTAAATACTGCATAAGCCAAGCCGAATATAATCAATATACCAATATAAGTAACAAAATTGGATGAGTTATTTTCAGACTTCTGCTGTCTTTTATGATTCTGCTTTGTCGTATGAATTGCCCTTGATTGAGGTGTATGCCTTTCGACTGCAACCTTAATATCTAGACGGACAATATTATCTGCTTTGAACTTGCCATTTTCTTCTACTTTACGAAATTTTAGATTTTCTCCCACTTTTAGTGGAATATTTTTATTGGGAAAATCTTTAATATGAAAAAATAAATCTTTAGGCTCTCCTTCTATTTGAATAAAACCAAAGCCTCGTTCTTCGTTATAAGTTTTTATTTTCCCTTCTAAAAACATAAATTACTCTTTTCACGTTAATTTTTGATTATTGTACAAAAAAAGAGGCGAGAATGCCTCTTTTCTGTGCATGAAAACATTTAAAACTAACGCTTTAAGTTTGATAACAATGCAGACGTAATCGAGGTATTCGCAGCAACCGCTTTGGCTTTTTTTGCTTTTTTGGATTTATCTTCTACAGGTTCAATATTAATGGCTTTATAACGATCACCATTTTGAACCACATTAAATTTAACGCGATCATTGCGCTTTGGCTCGCCTTCAGCCGCAGGAAAATCCGAGATATGGAAAAACACTTCACCTTCAGGTGCGGCAATAAATCCATAGCCTTTTTCGGCATTATATTGTTTGATTTTTCCTTGATATTGTTCAGATTTCATGGCTTAACCTTTTACGAGCTGCACTTTATATGAGTATATAAAAAAGAGGCAGTTAATGCCTCTTTTTCACCGACATTCGGCTTAATCTTTTTGGACTGAACCAAAAATTTTATCGCCTGCATCACCCAAGCCAGGCACAATATAACCATCTTGGTTTAAACCTTCATCTACCGATGCAGTAAAGATCACCACATCTGGATGCGCGGCTTCTACACGTTGAATGCCTTCTGGCGCTGCAACCAAAACCATCACACGGATGTCTTTACAACCACTGGCTTTGAGCAAATCAATTGCTGCCACTAAAGATGAACCTGTGGCAAGCATAGGGTCAATAATCATCGCGATACGATTTTGTACATCTGGTACTAATTTTTTGTAGTAAGTACGCGCTTCTAAAGTTTCTTCATCGCGTTCCAAGCCAAGTACAGATACTTTAGCACTTGGAATCAGGTTCAAGAAACCATCTAACATGCCAATACCTGCACGTAAAATTGGCACAACCGTAATTTTTTTACCCGCAATACGGTCTACAGTGACTGCACCATTCCAACCCGCAATTTCGTGCTCGACCACTGGCAAATCTTTAGTCGCCTCATAAGTCAGCAACATGGTCACTTCTTGTGCTAATTCACGGAAGTTTTTGGTGCTGATGTCTGCACGACGTAATAGCCCTAATTTATGACGAATAAGTGGATGACGGATTTCATGAATAGCCACGGGAGAACACCTAAAAGGAAAGAAAAGCAAATATCCTTTTATTATATGCTGTTTTTATTGTGTATATAAACCAAAAAGCCTTCAATTTATGAAGGCTTTTTGACTGAAAGTTAAACTTCTTTCAAATTATTGCTGTGACAGCATGAAATGGATGGGTGACAAAATTTCAGCTTCAAGTGCCATTTTGATAATTGGGTCTGGATAAACACCAATCACCAATACCGCTAAAGCTGCAACCAATACCATAATACCGCCCACTTTTTGGCCCCAATGATCGACAGCATCCATTTTTGGTTCATCTGGCGGTGTCATATACATCACCACCATAACGCGCAAGTAGTAGTACAAACCAATACCTGAACCCACGATGATCATCGCAGCTAAGAACCAGTGCTGAGTCGTTACCGCAGCCATCACCACCAAGAACTTACCAATGAAGCCTGCAGTTAATGGAATACCTGCAAGAGAAAGCATCATCACGGTTAATACAGCAGTCAATACTGGACGACGCCAGAACAAACCACGGTAGTCAGCCAAACTTTCAGCTTCTGCTACGTTGTTGTATGGGCTAGACATTAATGCCACTGCACCAAACGCGCCAATAGTCGTCAAGACATAGGTAATCACATAAACGCTGACATTACCCAAGCTTGCATAAGTCATGCTGATCAAACCAATCAACAAATAACCAAAGTGTGCAATTGATGAGTAAGCCAAAATACGTTTCAAGTTCACTTGACGTACAGCAAGGAAGTTACCCACCAAAATTGAAAGCACGGCAATAATGGTCATGATAGTTACAATCGAGTCGATCAGGATTGCCCCTGAACCCAAAATGTAACGCACGAACAAACCAATGGTTGCTACTTTCGCTGCAGTCGCAAGGAAGGTTGCGATTGGTGCAGGCGCACCGTCATAAACGTCTGGTGTCCATTTGTGGAATGGCGCCAAAGACAGTTTAAATGCCACAGCAAAGACAATTAAGCCTAAACCTAAAATTACCAAAGGTTGCTGGATGTTTTGCATTAATGCTTGAACAGAGTCATAGAACGACAATGAACCTGTGTACGCATAAATGTACGCCATACCCATAAGCAACATTGCTGATGCAGTTGCAGACAATACTAAGTACTTCACACCCGCTTCTAAAGATTTAGAACGCTGGTGGGTATATGCCAATAAGCCATAAACAGGAATTGACATTAACTCAAGGCTAATGAAGAACGATGCATAGTGCGAACTTGATACCATCAACATAGCACCCGCTACAGAACATAACATCAAGATGTAAAGTTCTTCGCGGTTGTCTTTATAGGTCTCAATATAAGCATGAGACAAAGTAGAACATGCCAATGCTGCGATCAGAATCACCAGTTGATATAACAAGGTGAACGGATCAATCATAAACATGCCCATCACGCTGGCAGGAGCAAAGTTCCCACCAAACATCATGAGTAAAAGGTAAGCCGCAGCGAGGTTCAAGCCCACCACTGATGCTGTAGCAATTAAGTTATGGTTACGCTTAATTGCAGTAAGGATCATCACGACAATCGCAGTTAAAGCCACGATCATCACAGGAGCTAAAGGCATAAGCTCAGAAAATGACATTGTGAAGTTCATGGCTTATTGGATCTCCACATTTTCGAGTTGAGCTGTTACTTCTTGTGTAACTTCAACTACTTCTTGAACTGGGATGTAGCTATTTGCTAACCACGCCATACTTGAATTTGAAATATCAAGGAAGGTTTGTGGATACAGACCAAGCCATACTAGACCCAGCGCACAAATTGAAAGAATCACAACTTCACGTGCATTTAAATCTTTTAACGGATTTGCATAGTGCTGTTTTTGCTCTTCATTTGGTACACCAAACAAAGCTTTGTGAATCAGGATTAAACCGTAAACACCTGCAAAAACTAAGCTGATTGCCGCAATAATTGTGAAGGCTGGGAACTGTTCAAATGAACCCATCAAAATCAGGAATTCACCAATAAAGTTACCTAAACCAGGAATACCGACTAACGCAGCCACAAAGAACATCAGGAAGAATGAAAGGTATTGGAATTGACCACGAATACCGCCCATTAAACGCATGTCACGTGTATGTACGCGCTCGTAAATTTGACCACACATAATGAACAATGCAGCAGATGACAAGCCATGTGCCAACATCATGATCATTAAGCCTTGGTAAGTCAGGATATTACCTGCATAAATTGCAAGTAATACGAAGCCCATGTGCGAAATTGAGGTATAGGCAAGTAAACGCTTCATATCGGTTTGCTGGAAAGCACACCACGCGCCGTAGAACACCCCAATTAAACCCAAAATAATGGCGATGTCTGCAAACTGAGCAGAAGCCGCTGGGAAGAATGGAATCACGAAACGTAATAAACCGTATGCCGCAGTTTTAATCAAAATACCTGCAAGGTCGACAGAACCCGCTGTAGGCGCTTGTGCGTGTGCATCTGGTAACCAACCGTGTAATGGGAAAACTGGAAGTTTTACCGCAAAACCGATGAATAAACAGATCATGAAGGCATAAGCGACTGCTGGTAATTGTGCGTCAAGTGTATTCGCTACAGCCAATAAATAGTTGTAGTTGAATGAAATAGTACCTGACATCATGTATCCATAGATCACTAGACCTAAGATACCAATCAACATGATTAAACCAGCAACTTGCGTGTAGATAAAGAATTTGGTTGCAGCGTAAACACGTGAACGACCATTTGAACCTTTATGCCCCCATAACGCAATCAGGAAGTAGATTGGTACAAGCATCATCTCCCAGAAGAAGAAGAACAGGAACAAGTCAATCGCAAGGAATACACCAATTACCCCACCCAAAGACCATAAAAGGTTAAGGTGGAAGAAACCAACGTTCTTTTGAATTTCACCAAATGAACAGCCTACCGCTAAAATACCCAGTAATGCGGTTAAACCCACCATGAGTAAAGATAAGCCATCCACCGCTAAGTGAATGTTGATGCCTAGGGTTTGAATCCAAGGCAACATAAATTCAGCCGACCAAGTTGGAACTTGAGCGCCTAATTCATAGTTATAGCTAGCTCCTTGCCACAATGCGACAGTTAAGCCCAAAGTAACGAGCATACCCACTAAAGCAATGTAACGCGGTAATTTATCGTCGAGTTTATCGACCAACCAGCAAATAAAACCTGCAATGAACGGAACAAGGATCAGCGCGGGTAGAATTAAATTGTTTGGAGTATCCATCTTATTTCCCCACGACCTGAATCACGATCAAGATCATTAGTAAGACCACCACACCAAGTGCCATACTTGATGCGTACTCACGCAATGAACCTGTTTGACGTGAACTTGTGAAGCTATGACCACCTTTCACCAGTGCAGGCAGTACCAACCACATACCATCAACTGGATCACGACCTAATAGTTTGGCAATCAGCAAGAATGGTTTTACAAATACGATGTCATACAACGCATCGAAACCAAGTGCATTACGGCAAATGTTGGCAAGGCCTGCGCCCAATGAAGTTTGCGCAAAACCTTTTACAGCATTGTAAGCAAAGGCAAATAACACCACACCTACTGCTAAACCAGCCAAAGCCACACCAATTGCAACATACTCTGCACCATGTGCGCCTGCTTCTAATGCTTCAGGAATCACAAATGCTGGGATTTTTGCAGCATCAAGAATGCTCATCACTGGTGCTTTTAATACAATCGCTAAACCAGTTGAAAGTACTGCAAGCACTGCCAATGGGAACCAGTAAGTTGCGCCTTTGATCTCGTGATACGGTGTGTTTTCTTTACCAAAGAATACAACCCAAATTAAGCGGAATGTATAAATTGACGTTAAGAATGCACCTGCTACACCCACCCAATATAAGGTGTTATATAGCGGAATACCTGCGATATGACTTTGCGTCCAAACTGCTGCCAAAATAGCGTCTTTTGAGAAGAAACCAATGGTCAAGAATGGAATCGCTGCCAATGCACCGCCACCAATTGCGAAACATGCAAATAGGAATTTGTTCTTGTAGAACAAGCCACCCATTTTGAAAATGTTTTGTTCGTGATGGTAAGCCAAAATCACCGCACCAGAAGACAAGAATAATAATGCCTTGAAGAATGCGTGAGTTAACATGTGGAATAGACCCGCTTGGTATGCTTCTGCACCAACTGCCATAAACATATAACCCAGCTGACTCATAGTTGAGTAAGCCAAAATACGTTTGATGTCGGTTTGAACCAATGCTGCAAAACCAGCAACTAGCAAGGTCACAGCACCTGTAATTGAAATGAATAACATCACTTCAGGTGCAAGTTCAAATACGCTGAACATACGGCAGCATAAGTAAACACCCGCAGTTACCATGGTTGCAGCGTGGATTAATGCAGATACAGGTGTAGGACCTGCCATCGCATCGGCTAACCAAGTTTGCAACGGAATTTGTGCAGATTTACCCGCAGCACCCAAGAACAACATTAACGCTGTCCAAATGGTGATCGACGAGCTTTGAGTCATTACATTGGCTGCATTTTCTACGATGTATTGTGTGTTCAACGTACCAAATTGTTGATACAACAAGAACAACGCGATCAGTAGGAAAACGTCACCCACACGTGTTACGGTAAATGCTTTGATTGCTGCAAAACCGTTTGCAGGGTTTTGGTAGTAATAACCAATCAGCAAGTAAGAGCACAAACCTACACCTTCCCAACCTAGGAACAATAACGCCAAGTTATCGCCAAGTACCAACAACAACATGCTCGCAACGAACAAGTTGAAGTAAGAGAAGAAACGTGCAAAGTCTTCTTCACCACGCATATACCATGATGCAAAGATGTGAATTAAGAAACCCACGCCTGTAATCATGCCCAGCATGAGCAAAGATAAACCGTCTAAGTGCAAGCTAAACGCAGGTGCAAAACCACCCACATTGAACCAAGTCCATAAATGTTGAGTCGTTGCAACCGAACCGTTGTTCACAAAGTCCATGCCTGCAATTAGCGCAAATAATGCAGACAGACCCACTGAACCTACGCCAATAATCGCAGCAACTTTTTCAGGTAAGTTGTTACGCCCTGCCGCTAAAAGGATAAAACCAATGAGCGGAAACAATACTGTTAGATATAAATAACTCATCCGCGCATCTCACTAGCAGCATCCACATCCAAATGATGGAAGCGATGATAGAACTGAAGGACGATCGCAAGACCGATACACGCCTCTGCCGCAGCAAGTGTCAAGATCAAGATAAACATGATCTGACCATCTGGTTGTACCCATGCACTACCAGCCAAGACAAACGCCAATGCCGCAGCGTTCATCATGATTTCAAGGCCCATTAAAATAAATAGTAGGTTGCGTCGCACCATCACACCGTAAAAACCGAGTGCAAAAAGAATGGTCGCGACAATCAAACCATGTTCTAAAGGGATGTTGCCCATTATTCTTTTTCCTCTTCTGCACTTGGTTCACGTTTACCGATGTGGAAGCCTGCAACCAAAGCTGCAAGTAATAACATTGCGGCAACTTCAACCAACAATAAGTACTGAGTAAAGAGTGCTTGACCCACTGCTTTTGGACCCACCATTTCGGTGCCCATAAGCGCGCTTGGTGCAGTGTAGTCTGAGCTTAATGACCACACTAAAACCAAACCAATTAGGAAGCTCATCAAAGCTGGGTATGCCCAAGTTGATGAAGTCAACCATTTACGCTCTTGCTCAACAGTTTGCTGACCAAGGTTGAGCATCATCACCACGAATACGAACAAGACCATGATCGCACCCGCATAAACAATGATTTCTAAGGCACCAGCAAATGGTGCACCCACGATCATGAACATGCCTGCAACCGCAAGTAATGACACGATCAAGCTTAATAAAGCATGTACTGGGTTCGCGTTAGTCACTACACGAACCGTAGAAACAATGGCCACGAGTGCCATCAAGTAAAACGGCCACATCATGGTAATAGACTCCGTACATCAATAGGTGCGCTTTCACGTTGCGCTTGACCTTTGTCTTTACCTGTAACAGCCATACCCGTTACACGGTAGAAGTTGTAGTCAGGATATTTACCAGGACCTGAAATGAGTAAGTGTTCTTTCTCATACACCAAGTCTTGACGCACATATTCACCTAACTCGAAGTCAGGTGTTAACTGAATTGCAGTCGTTGGGCATGCTTCTTCACACATACCGCAGAAAATACAGCGTGAGAAGTTGATACGGAAAAACTCTGGGTACCAACGACCATCTTCCTGTTCTGCTTTTTGCAGTGAAATACAACCTACTGGACAAGCAACTGCACAGAGGTTACATGCTACACAACGCTCTTCGCCATCTGGATCGCGTGTTAACACAATACGACCACGGAAGCGTGGAGGTACAATTTCTTCGGCTGGTACTTCCGGATACAAAATGGTGTCACGTTTACGTGTCACGTGCGAGAAAACCATCCACAGTGAACGTACAATTGACCCAAACCCAGCTAGAAACTTAAACATATTGTTCTCCCTGCTGTCTTAGGCCGAATGATTCATAAGAATCACAGCACCAGTTACCAAAAGGTTAACAAGCGCCAATGGCAAGCAAATTTTCCAACCAAAGTTCATCACTTGGTCATAACGTGGACGCATTAAAGAACCACGAGCCAAGACAAACATCATCACAAAGAATGCTGTTTTGATAATGAACCAGAAAGCTGCTGGAATGAATGGAATTTCAAGGTTAAACGGCGCTAGCCATCCACCGAAGAATAGAGTCACGATAAGCGCAGAGATCAGTACCACGTTGACATATTCTGCAACGAAGAACATCCCCCACTTCATACCGCCATATTCGACGTGATAACCTTCAGCCAATTCTTGTTCTGCTTCTGGTTGGTCAAATGGGTGACGGTGAGTTACCGCAACGCCTGCAACCACGAAAATCAAGAAACCTAAGAATTGTGGAATCACAAACCAAACATCACGTTGCGCTTCAACAATTTCACGCATGTTGAATGAGCCTGCAATAGCAACCACACCCATGAGTGAAATACCCAAGAACACTTCATAAGAAATGGTTTGAGCGGCTGAACGTAAACCACCAAGCAATGCGTATTTGTTGTTTGATGACCAACCACCAAATAACACCGCATACACTGCGATACCTGCCATTGCCATAAAGAACAACAGGCCAATGCTCATGTCTGCCACACCTAAATAAGGTGATACAGGAATAACCATGAACGACAGTACCGCAGTTGCCATTGCAACTGCTGGTGCCATACGGAACGTAAGTTTGTCGGCAAATTTTGGTGTCCAGTCTTCTTTGAACATGATTTTCAGCATGTCGGCAACAATCTGGAACATACCGCCTGGACCTACACGGTTCGGACCATAACGGTCTTGCCATAAGCCCAGTAAACGACGCTCAATAAAAGACATGAGTGCAGCAATCAATACCACAACCAGTAAGATGACAATCGCTTGAATGACTGAATAGGCAATTGGCCAGTTCTCAGCCCACAGCGGCGTCTGACGGATTAATTCTTGTTGCATGAATTACACTCCTACCGCGACTGAAACAGGCTCTGCAAGAGATACCGTTGGTGCAAGACCAATTGGGTAGCCAATATAACCTGTAGGTAAATATTCAATCACTTGTACTGGCAGTACGATAGACGTTTCACCTGCTTGTACGGTAATTGTTTGACCATCTTGTACATTCAAACGCTGCGCATCTTGAGTGCCTACAGCAAATACAGCTTCAGGAATACGCGTTTCCATTGCAGGTGTTTTCACCGTAAATTCACCCGATGCAAAAATGTGATGCATTGGAATTAAACGGAAGCTTTCAGGATTAGCTAGCACAGGTGCTGGTGCCACATAGCTACGTGCAGGACGTTTTGCTAAGCGATCGAATAAACGAATGCCTGAATCACCACCTTTTAAGTGACCGCCCACATTGTCTTGGAATTTGTTCCAAGCTTGTGGTGAGTTCCAACCTGCAGACCATGCAAATGGTACAAGTGCCGATGGTGTTTGGTTACCAACATAACCTTCCATAGAGAAAGTTAATGCAGAATCGACATCGGTCGGTTGTTTTGGCTCGTGAATAGATAACGGCGCACGCATTGCAGTACGACCTGAGTAACGACGTGGTTCACGCGCAACTTTCAAGCCATGTACACGGAAACCTGCATCTGGTGCAACATCCTGAATTGCTTCAAGTGCTGGAATATTTTTCGCAACAGATTCAATCACGTCATCTAAAACAGTCCAAGAAATTGCTTTACCTTTTAAGCCTGTTTCAAGTGCGTGTAACCAGCGCCAAGATTCTTTGATTGCTAGTTCAGGTTTGTAGTAGCTTGGGTCATACACTTGGAAGAAGCGTTGAGCACGACCTTCTTGGCTCACTACAGTACCATCACCCTCAGCAAAGCTTGCTGCAGAAAGTACGATGTTGGCTTTTTGCACTGTTGCTGTTTCAGCATGATCAAGCACAATTACATCTTGTGCTTTTGCCAAAGCGGCATCAACTTGTGCCGCAGGTAAACGACGGTATAAGTCATTTTCAACCACAATCACAGCATCATAATCTTGTGCAAATGCTTGCTCTAAGCTTTGACCACCTAAAATTGCCAAGCCCATTGAGTTCACTTCTGGCACAGTTAGGGTTAAACCTGCGTTCTCACCCAAGTTTTGTGCCACTTGTGCAGCCGCTTCCATAATGGCAGCTTCTTGTAAGCTTGTACCTGAAATCACCAATGGTTTTTTCGCAGCTTTTAACGTGTCAGCAATGGTTTGTGCAAATGCTTTCGCATCGTCATCTAAACCTGTGATCACGTCACCTGCAACCGCAGCAGCAATGGCAAAACCTAAACGTGCGATATCATTTGGAGAAGCAACCACTTCACCTGTTGCGACATCAGCTAAACGAGTTTGCGTTGCAGCCAAAATGTAAATTGGTGATTTTGCATCTTGCGCAATACGTTGCACAGGTTCAGCCAACCAATCTGGCGTACGACGCTCTGCCGCCATTTCTTTGGCTTTGTTTTTCGCCGCTTGACGAACAGACAACGCCATACGTGGTGCAGTTTGGGTTAAATCTTCACCCAAAATTAACACAGCATCGTAGTCTTCAATTTCACGCATACCCGGGTTGTAAATCCCTTCGGTTTGCATGATTGAAGCTGCAAGTTCAACCAAGTTTTGCTCTTTTTGCGATAAACCTGTTGAGTAGTTGTCTTGGCCAACCAACTCACGCAAAGCAAAGTTTGATTCAAGCGATGCACGCGGTGAACCAATACCCAAAACTTTTTTGCCTTGAACTTTGGCAATAATCGTATCAAGTACAGCATCTACAGAAACGGTTTCTACGCTCGCACCGTTACGGAACTGAGGCTGACGTGGACGATCTTCACGGTTCACATAACCTGTACCGAATCGACCTTTATCGCATAGGAAGTATTGGTTGACTTCACCGTTAAAGCGGTTTTCTACACGACGCAATTCGCCATAACGCTCACCCGGAGAGATGTTACAACCTGAAGAACAGCCTTGGCATACGCTAGGCGCATACTGCATGTCCCACTTACGGTTATAACGCGCAGAGTGAGTTTTGTCGGTGAATACACCTGTTGGACAGACTTCAGTCAAGTTACCTGAGAATTCAGATTCCAAAGTACCCGATTCAGGACGACCAAAGTAAACACGTGATGCGTTGGCATAGACACCAAAGTCTGTACCGCCTGCATAGTCTTTGTAGTAACGCACGCAACGATAACACGCGATACAACGGTTCATTTCATGCGCGATGAACGAACCAAGCTCTTGGTTATAGTGAGTACGTTTAGTAAAGCGGTAACGACGACGATCGTGCTGTGTCATTACAGTCATATCTTGTAAATGACAGTGACCACCTTCTTCACAGACTGGACAGTCGTGTGGGTGGTTGGTCATCAAGAACTCTACAATTGAAGCACGGAACTCAGTTGCTTCCTTGTCTTCAATCGAGATATAGGTATTGTCAGCAGCAGGTGTCATACATGACATCACCAAGCGACCACGAGTATCTTCAGGGTTCGCATATTGGGTCACGGCACATTGACGGCAAGAACCGACAGAACCTAAGGATGGATGCCAACAAAAGTACGGAATGTCGATCCCAAGGCTCAAACATGCTTGCAGCAAGTTTTCCGAGCCATTGACTTCGTACGATTTTCCATCGACATGAATTGTAGCCATAGTCGAATTCCTTAAGCTTGTTCTACGTTGCTAGCTTGAGCAGCAGGACGGCTATTTGCCACTTTTGCTTCAAACTCGCCACGGAAATATTTGAGTGCGCCCATTAATGGCTCCATCGCACCTGGTGCGTGAGCACAGAAGGTCTTACCAATCCACAATTTTTTGGTGAGTTCTTGAAGATGTTGAATGTCTTCTTCTTTCCCTTCGCCATTTTCAATTGCTTTGAGTGCTTTTACAGCCCACGGTAAACCATCACGACATGGGGTACAGAAACCACATGATTCGCGCGCAAAGAATTCTTCTAAGTTACGGGTTGCAGAAACCATACATTGGGTTTCATCGACCACCATAAGCAAACACGTGCCTAAACGTGAACCTGCCTTCATGATGCTTTCTGCATCCATAGGCAAGTCAATGTGTTCTGCTGCCAAGAAGTCGGTAGATGCACCACCCGGTAACCATGCTTTTAGCTTCAAGCCATCACGCATGCCACCCGCATAGTCTTCAATTACTTCACGTGCAGTCGTACCAAATGGAAGCTCCCATAGACCTGGGAATTTCACCTTACCAGAAGCACCGTAAATTTTTGTGCCAGGGTCTTTCGATTTACCTGCAGATAAACCGATATACCACTCTGCACCACGCAACATGATTGCAGGTAAGTTGTTATAGGTTTCTACGTTGTTGACAATCGTTGGACGACCCCATGCCCCTGCAACTTGCGGGAATGGTGGTTTAGTACGTGGGTTAGCACGGCGACCTTCAAGCGAGTTAATCAATGCGGTTTCTTCACCACAGATATAACGACCTGCGCCTGTATGCACGTATAGCTCAAAGCCCCAGTTGGTACCTAAAATGTTTTCGCCCAAATAACCTTTGGCACGAATTTGCTCAATCGCTTCATTTAAGTACTGTGCAGCTTCGATGTATTCGCCACGAATAAAGATATAGCCGTGGGTAGCTTCAAGCGTGTACGCAGCAATCAGCATACCTTCAATCAGTTGGTGTGGAAGTTTTTCCATCAACAAACGGTCTTTGAAAGTACCCGGTTCCATCTCATCGGCATTACAAATCAGGTAACGTGGACCTGAATTGTCGTTTGGCGCCATCAGTGACCATTTGATCCCTGCTGGGAAGCCTGCACCACCACGACCTTTTACTGTCGCAGCTTTAATGACTTCAAGCACATCTTTAGGCGGCATAGAAATCGCTTTCTTAAAGCCTGCATAACCTTCTAGTGCTTCGTAATCATCTGCATTACGCACGTGCTCTTGCTTGCTTAAACGCCAAGTTAATGGATGCGTTTCTGGGTTACCGTCACCATAAATTGGTCTTGGTTCGGTATTCATACATACTTCTCCAATAACTGTTGCACCGATGTCACCTCAACTAAACCGTGAGTATCTTCATCAATCATCAAGGTTGGACCCTTATCGCAATTTCCTAAACAGCAAATTGGCAATAACGTGAAACGACCATCTGCAGTCGTTTGACCAAACTGAATGCCTAATTCACGCTGGAATGCTTCTGCCAGTGTTTCTGCACCCATCAAAAAGCATGCAATCGAGTCACACAATAAAATCACGTGACGACCTACAGGCTGGCGATAAATACGGTTATAGAATGTTGCGACACCTTCTAAATCAGCAACGCTGATGGTGAGAAGCTGTGCAATCGCATTTAACTGCGCATCATCTACCCAGCCATTACGGCGCTGTACACACTTCAAGGCATCTAAAGATGCTGCACGTGGGTACGGATAATGACCAATGTGATGTTCAATTTCATGGATTTCTTCCGCAGTCAAAATCCCTTCAACATTCACACGTGGCTTTTTATCAGTCAAAATCATCATAATGCGTTTACCCCTTAGCGATCCACGTCTGCCATTACGACGTCAATGGTCGCTAAATAAATGATTAAGTCAGATACCAGACTGCCGTTAATCACAGAAGGCATTTGCTGTAAATGCGTGAAAGTTGGTGTACGAATACGGGTACGGTAACTCATCGTTGACTTATCTGAAGTCAAGTAGTAATTCGATGCACCTTTCACCACTTCTGCCATTACAGATGCTTCACCAGCAGGCATTACAGGACCCCAAGACACGCTTAAGAAGTGCGTAATCAGGGTTTCAATATCTTGTAATGTCTTGTCTTTTGGTGGTGGAACAGCCAATGGATGGTCTGCTTTATATGGACCAGATGGCATGTTATCTAGACATTGTTTGATGATTTTCAATGACTCTTCGATTTCACGGAAGTGAACCAGTACACGAGCGTAAGCATCGCCTTCGTACTCTACAGGTACTTCGAAGTCATAGTTTTCATAACCACTGTATGGACGGTATTTACGCACGTCAAAGTCGATACCTGTTGCACGTAAACCAGTACCTGTCACACCCCAAGCCAAGGCAGATTTCGCATCATACTGCGCTACACCTTGCGTACGACCCATGAATACCGAGTTGCGTAATGCCGCAGTGTAGTATTCGTTCATACGTTTTGGCATCCACTCTAAGATTTCACGAATCAGGTGTTGCCAGTTGTTTGGTAAGTCGTGTGCGGTACCACCGATACGGAACCATGCTGGATGCATACGGTAACCCGTAATAGCTTCAATCGCATCGTAGATTTTTTGACGGTCTGCGAACATATAGAATACAGGGGTCATACCGCCCGCATCCTGAATTGCAGTACCAATGAACAATAAGTGGTTATTGATACGGAACAATTCCGACATCATGACACGGATACATTGTGCGCGGTCTGGCACAGTAATGCCTGCCAGTTGTTCCACACCCATGACATACGGCATGTTTTGCGCACAACCACCCAAGTAGTCCACACGGTCTGTATAAGGAATGAATGAATGCCAAGTTTGACGCTCAGCCATCTTTTCCACACCACGGTGGTGATAGCCGATATCTGGCACACAGTCTTTCACTTCTTCACCATCCAACTGCAAAATTACACGGAACGCACCGTGCGCAGATGGGTGGTTAGGACCCAAGTTCAGGAACATGAAGTCTTCGTCTTTATTACCGCGCTTTAAGCCCCAATCTTCAGGCACAAAGCGAAGGTGTTCTTGCTCGAAGTCTTGTTTGGCTTGGTTCTGCATATACGGTGTATATTCCGTTGCACGTGCAGAATACTCTTTGCGTAACGGATGACCTTCCCAATATGTTGGCAACAAGATACGACGAAGCATTGGATGCCCTTCGAAGTTGATACCAAACATATCGTAAGCTTCACGCTCGTACCAGTTGGCATTTGGCCAAATGTTGGTTGCTGTTGGAATATTGAGATCACTCTCATTCAACGCAACTTTAATACGAATGTCCGTGTTACGCTCTAGCGATAACAAGTGATAGAACACAGTAAAGTCAGACGCAGGTAGACCATCGCGGTGAGTACGCAAACGCTCATCTACCGCAGACAAGTCGAACAACATCACGTATGGACGTGACACTGTACGCAAGAACATTAAAACTTCTTGTACACGTGCGCGCTCAACCCAGACTGTTGGAAAATCTTCAAAAGTCGTTTGCACATAGAAGTTCTCACCAAATTTGGTTTTGAGCTCTTCTACAATTGCAAATGCTGGGCGTGAATCAACTGCTGTTGATTCTGGCATAGCAATGTCAGTTTCAGCCATTGGCTTGGCTTCCTATTTAATACAAATTCAGTCAACCTAAACGACAACTACACCCGTCGGGTGCATCAATATTTGTACGTTTAAATTATTTAATTTCATCCATAGAGCGTAAGTTTTTCACCGCAATACGCTGCGCATTCTTACGGTCACGTTCTGGCATCATCTTCGGCTTATATACTGGCTTAAGATCATCACCAATCACCGCAGACAACGGACGACGCTCTAATTGAATTTGGTCTTGTAATAACATCAATGCTTGGATTAATGCTTCAGGACGTGGTGGGCAACCCGGAATGTACACATCCACAGGAATGATTTTATCCACACCTTGCACAACTGAATAAATGTCGTACATACCACCTGAGTTTGCACATGCGCCCATTGAGATTACCCACTTAGGCTCAAGCATTTGCTCGTACAAACGTTGAATTACAGGTGCCATTTTCACAAAACACGTACCTGCAACAATCATCAAGTCTGCCTGACGCGGTGAAGCACGAATAACTTCTGCACCAAAACGTGACAAGTCATGCACACCTGTTAAGGTAGTTGCATACTCTACGTAGCAGCACGATGTACCAAAGTTAAACGGCCAAACTGAGTTCTTACGTCCCCAGTTTACTGCTGTATGTGCCAAGTCCTCTAAACGAGTCATGAACACATTTTTATTCACTTCTTCTTCAAGCGGATCGGTTACGATCTGACGCTCTTGAAGTGGATATTGATCAGCATCGGGATTCGCACGGGTTAAGGTATATTTCATCCCGAGTTACTCCTTGTCAGATGAGGTAGTCGCAGATTTTTTTACACGACCAGAGGATTGAGCTGGAATTTGACCGGTAGGGTCCGTTACCAATTCTTCAATTGAGTTAAAGCGTGTGATTTCTGCAAGATCCATATTTGGCGAACCAATTTTAGGTTTAATCCCTGCTGCTTTACGCTTATCAGATGGAGCCCAGTTCAGCGCACCAGTTGATAATTCATAAATTAAGCCAACGAGTAAAACTAAAATAAATACAGCAGCCGTTGCAAAGCCCACCCAACCTACTTCACGAACAGAAGCTGCCCATGCGTATAGATAAAGTGCTTCTAAGTCGAAAACAACGAAGAAAATTGCAACCAAATAGAACTTTGCAGATAAGCGGATACGTGCTCCACCAGCACCTACAACACCCGACTCAAACTGCTCTTGCTTCGCACGCCCCCATGATTTACCCCCAAGGAGTAAAGGAACGGTCAGCATAAAGACGCATAAAAATGTAACGCCGATCACGAAGGCAATAATTGCCCATTCGTATGGAGTAATGGCACTCATGCGGGGATAACTCCTGGCAGGCCTATTTATTAACAAAGAATGTATGTATTGGCCTTCAAATACACCAAACACAAAATTAATCACGCCAATTGTACCTGATTTATGATTTCACTTGCTAGTTCATAAGTCTTAGTCTTTCGGATGATTTTTTATTCAAATACTTGATATTTTAGAATTCCACTACTCCGTAGGGCTCTTAATCGCTTTAACAAATAGATAAGTCAGTTGTGATTATTTTTTCCAAAACACCAATTGAGCGGTTCGTTGCAAAGTTTTTAAATTTATAGAGAGATCATCGCAACTTCAGGTTTCAGCTTAGTTTAAGCCGCACAAAATTTTGTGTAGTTTTTGCAACTTAGACCCTGAGTTTCTTTAATTTTTCACCCAGAGTGTGCTATTCCTAGTAAGCATTAAAAATTTGAATAATAAGGAGTAAACACATGAGCTTAGACTATACCCACAAACCAAATTACTTTATGTTTGCGCAATTATTTATTCGTCATTTGCAAAATTATTTTGAAAAACATCCTGACGCACAAAATGCAATTTTTGACCTGCGTGATATTTACGAGTTATTTCGCCAAGACAAAGCATCTGCCACCATTAATTTAGACGGCATTATGAATATTGCAGATGAATACCGCCTTGAAACCTTACAAGGCGATCAAAAATTAATTAGCCGTTATGCGATTGATCCACAAAATAATTCTTTGTTGGTAGATTTTAACCGCGAGGCTTTAGACAGCTTAAAACAAGGCAAAGCAATTTTACCACCTGATGCAACGCTACAAGAATAAAGCCGTATAGAATCTGCATTAAAGTGTGTTGCTTAAAACAGCCAACACTTTCATAAAGCACAAAAAAGCGAGCATCTGCTCGCTTTTGAGTATTGAGAGCCACAAGCCCTCCATCTAGAATAATTTAGCTTTTACGTGACAATAAAAACTCGGAAATTTGTTGTAACTCTAAGACGGTATCAGTTTTAAAATATGCCAACGCAGCAAAGGCTTGATCGTGCAATTCTTGTGCATAAGCTTGTGCTTTTTCCAAGCCCATGAGTGCAGGATAGGTCGATTTTTCAACTTGTTCATCTTTCCCTGCAGTTTTACCTAGTACTTCAGTATCCGAAATAATATCTAAAATATCGTCTTGTACCTGAAAGGCTAAACCAATCGCCTGTGCATATTCACGCAATTGCGGAATCGCTTTATCTCGCCCATCAAACACGGTCACAGCTGCCATCATCACCGCTGCAGAAATTAAAGCCCCTGTTTTATTGCGGTGGATATTCTCCAAAGTCGCCTGGTCAACCTGTTTACCTTCAGACTGCAAATCTAAAACCTGTCCACAGACCATTTTTGAAGAAGCAGTGGCTAAAATTTGCATCTGCTTGAGGACAATGCCTTGATCTACCGCAGCAGCCTGATCAAACAAACGACTGCCTAAAATTTCAAATGCCATCGACTGTAAAATATCGCCTGCCAACAATGCTGTATCTTCACCATACGCGGCATGGCAAGTTGGTTGCCCACGACGCAATAAGTCATTGTCCATACACGGCAAATCATCATGTGCCAACGAATAACAGTGGATCAGTTCAATTGCAACCGCAGCACGGCGTACCGCAGCAGAGTTCTGATTCGGTCTTAATGCTGCGGTGGCATAACACAAGGCAGGACGAACACGCTTACCACCCAACATGACGGCATGATGCACGGCAGACTTTAACGGTTCTGGCAATGCAAAAGCCTCTAAAGCGGTAAGCAAGTCTTGCTGAATACGTTGTTGGGCTGCGGTTAATGCATGCGCCTGTAAATCGTGAAGTGATGACACATTCGCCTCGAGTGGTTGGTTCATGTCTAATAAGCAGTAAGCTGCCTGTGTTGCAGCATTGTACCTGTAATTCAAAGTTTTTTAAGCCTTAACTGAACTGATATAACATTTCAGCCATAAGAAAGCCCCTATCGAGATAGAGGCTATATGTAGTTAATTAGGGTCTGTTGACACTTCATCTATGTTTGCGACAACGCATATTTTTTAGCTGATATAAGGCATGGGACAGGAAATTTAGTCATTCTAAATGACTGGCACATAACGCAATAGCAGCAAAAAATATGCTCGTCCTGAAAGGCTGTGGCTAAAACTTTCTCAGATTGCGTTATGAAACTTGGCAATAGTCTCACTATTCCCTGCGTTTCATGCCTGATCTGCTCAGTTTTAGCCTACAGCGCAAGCCATTTATGAAATGTCAACAAACCCCAAATCTGTTCGAAGCAAAACTTATTCTAATGTTTCCGCAGGTACACGCACCCAACCTTCCATTAATACACGTGCACTACGGCTCATCACAGCTTTTTTGACTTGCCATTGTCCATTTTCCTGCACGGCTTGCGCACCCACACGAAGCGTACCTGATGGATGTCCAAAGCGCACTGCTTCACGCTCTCCCCCGCCCGCAGCCAAGTTGACCAATGTTCCCGGAATGGCTGCAGCTGTACCAATCGCGACTGCTGCTGTACCCATCATGGCATGGTGTAATTTACCCATCGACAATGCACGTACCAATAAATCGGTATCTTCAGCCTGAATTTGTTTACCACTTGAAGATACATAACTTTTTGGCGCAGAAACAAAGGCAATTTTTGGCGTATGTTGGCGTTTTTCAGCTTCAGCAATTTCCTGAATCAAACCCATTTGTTTAGCACCATAAGCGCGAATGGTTTCAAAACGTGCCAAAGCTTGTGCATCACCATTGATTGCATCTTGCAGTTCTGTGCCTGTATAACCAATTTCTTCTGCATTTAGGAAAATTGTTGGAATACCCGCATTAATAAAGGTCGCTTGGAATGTTCCAATATCTGGCACATGCAAAGTGTCCACCACATTTCCAGTTGGGAACATCGCCCCACCTTCTTCGCCATCATCGGCAGGGTCTAAGAATTCAATTTGTACTTCTGCGGCAGGAAAAGTCACGCCATCCAACTCAAAATCACCCGTTTCCTGCACCTGACCATGCGTCATTGGAACATGCGCAATAATGGTTTTTTCAATATTTTTCTGCCAAATACGTACGGTACAAATGCCGTTTTGTGGAATTTTACTGGCATCAACCAAGCCATTGCTGATCGCAAATGCACCGACTGCAGCTGTTAAGTTACCGCAGTTGCCACTCCAATCGACAAATGGCTGATCAATCGAAACTTGCCCAAACAAATAATCGACATCGTGATCGGGTTGAGTGCTTTTGGCTAAAATTACGGTTTTACTGGTACTTGAGCTTGCACCGCCCATTCCATCAATTTGCTTGGCATAAGGGTCTGGACTGCCAATCACACGCAATAAAATTTGATCTCGAATTTTGCCTGGCAGCTGCGCTGCTGCAGGTAAATCATCAAGTTTAAAAAATACACCTTTACTGGTACCGCCACGCATATATGTTGCTGGAATTTTAACTTGTGGTGCAAAACGCATGAATTTTATTCCCTTGTTTTTTGATTGTTATGGCCATATAAAAAGACCCTTTTGCATCATAACGGTTTTTATTCAAAAGGTATCGCGGTCTTGACTTAAGTATAAAAAAACAACATTTGGTAAATTTCACCCTAACCAGTCATCTTGATTTATAAGGCAAAAATAAAATTAATATATTGATTCACTTATCTTTTATACAAATAAAAACCATAAAATATTTTAATATTTATTATAAATTTATTTCATTATTTCCTAGCTACTAGGCTAATGAAATTTGATCTATTACAATCTTGTCACTTTTTCCTTGTCGGGCTGAATACTTTGAACAACGAGTCTTCACAACTTCAGCGTGGCTTAAAGAACCGCCATATTCAATTGATTGCCATGGGTGGCGCAATTGGTACAGGCTTATTCTTAGGTTCCGCGCAGGTCATCCAATCTGCTGGCCCTTCTATTATTTTGGGTTACGCCATTGGTGGTCTTATTGCATTTTTAATTATGCGCCAATTGGGGGAAATGATTGTTCATGAGCCCGTTGCAGGATCATTCAGTCACTTTGCCTATAAATATGCAGGTAAATTCCCCGGCTTTTTAGCAGGTTGGAACTATTGGATTTTGTATATTTTGGTGGCAATGGCAGAACTCACCGCAGTTGCCAAATACATTAACTATTGGTGGCCGCATATTCCTGCTTGGACATCGGCACTGTTCTTTTTCATTGTGATTACCATTATTAACTTGGGCAATGTAAAGTTCTACGGTGAATCAGAGTTCTGGCTAGCAATCATTAAAGTCGCTGCTGTGGTTTCGATGATTGTGTTTGGTTTATATCTCTTACTTTCTGCAGATGCCAATTCAACCGCATCATTCAGCAACCTTTGGGCGCATGGGGGGTTCTTCCCGAATGGCTTTGAAGGTTTGTTCTTTATGCTGGCATTCCTCATGTTTGCCTTTGGCGGCATTGAGTTGATTGGTATGGCAGCCGCAGAAGCGCAAGATCCTGAAAAAACCATTCCTAAAGCCATTAACCAAGTGGTGTTCCGTATTCTAATTTTCTATATCGGTTCACTCACCATTCTATTGTCTTTAGTGCCTTGGAATCAGTTAGATTTAGGTGGTTTAGATAAAAGTCCATTCGTGATGATTTTTAGTCAAATGGGCATTGAATGGGCAGCGCACTTACTGAATTTCGTGATTTTGACTGCGGCACTTTCTGTGTATAACAGTGGGATGTATGCCAACAGCCGTATGCTGTTTGGTTTAGCCAAACAAGGTAACGCACCAAAAATTTTCCTAAAAGTGAATAAACAAGGTGTGCCAATTCCAGCAGTATTATTCTCTGCGGTATTAATTTTCGGCTGTGTATTGTTGAACTACTTTGTACCTGAAGAAGCTTTAAGCCACCTCATGTATATTGTTGTGGGTGCATTGGTTTTAAACTGGGCGATGATCAGTTTGACTCACCTTAAATTTACCAGCACACTGAAAAAATTAGCGATTCCAACTAAGTTCCCTGCGCTATGGTCACCATTTAGCAACTATTTGGTTTTAGCGTTTATTGCAGTGGTACTTTATATTATGTGGACTCAAGGCTTTAAAGAATCAGTCATTATGATTCCTGTATGGGTGGTCTTGATGTACATTTTATTTAGAGTGCTTAATGCGAAAAAACCTTAATTTGCATAGTACGCATAGTACAGATTTCTAAAAATTGAAAAGTTATTGCTTCGGCAGTAACTTTTTGCTTTTAAGCCCCCCCTTTTAATAGCCCATAAATAAAGTGCTGCACTTAAAATAATTTAAATTCCAACCTATTGTTTTCAGTTGATATTTCAACTTTTTGTAGCAAAAACTACATCATTTACATTCTAAATGATAAAAAGACTCTACATGAGAAGAGTTCTTAGTTATCATTTGAGCACAAAATTTGTCGTGTGAATAAACTATGAATGCGTACGCTGCTCAACCTGCCAATGTCTTGACGATCCAACAGCTCAGTAAAAAGTTTGGTTCGCGTTTTGCAGTGCAACAAGCAACATGGTCAGCGATGAGTGGACAAATTGTGTGTTTATTAGGTCATTCAGGCTGCGGCAAAACCACAATGCTACGTCTGATTGCAGGCTTGGAAACACCAAGCAGCGGCACAATCCAACTGGAACAAAATACCTTGTGGAGTGAGCAAGCACAGATTCCTGCGGAAGCACGCAATATTGGTTTAGTGTTTCAGGATTATGCACTTTTCCCACATTTAAGTGTGTTAGACAATGTTATGTTTGGCTTAAAGAAATTTCCCAAAGCGCAGCGGGAAACCATTGCCAAACAAGCTTTAGCGCATGTTTCCATGTTGCATCATCAAGACAGCTATCCATATACACTTTCGGGCGGCGAACAACAACGCGTTGCCTTAGCACGTGCCTTAGCACCAGAACCGCAAGTTTTGTTGATGGATGAACCTTTTTCAAATTTGGATCATCGTCTGCGTGATCAAATTCGTCAAAATACCATTCAACTCCTCAAACAAACTGCAACGACTACGGTTATCGTGACACATGACCCAGAAGAAGCATTGCAAATTGCCGATCAAATTATTTTGATGCATCAAGGGCAAATTATTCAAATTGGTTCACCGAAACAACTTTATTTACAGCCGAAAACGTTGTTTGCTGCACGATATTTTTCTTCGTTGAATGAAATTCCAACGCGCATCAAGCAGCAAGAAATTCACACTGTATTTGGCAAGATTGATTTACCAGAACATGTAAACGCTCAAGACTCAATCGTTTGCTGCTTCCGTCCGCATCAATTGCGCCTCAGCCAAACACCAAGTGAAAATGCATTACCAGCAAGCATTGTGTCATCCAGTTTTATGGGTCATGCACAACAACTGCATCTAAAACTACGCGATCATGATCTCACGCTTTTAGCACAAGTGAACCACCTTCAAGATATTCAACCTACTGATCAGGTCTATGTTTCTGTCGATTTAAACAGCTGTTATTTCTTGGCGTCTGATGAACAATCATCCACTACCTCATCTTCTACTCAAGCTGCTGTTCAGGTTTAAATTTTTAATTAGGAATACTGTATGAAACCATTGTCGAAACTATCATTGCTTGTTACAGGTTTACTTGCATTTGGTGCAAGTGTCGCACAAGCAGCGGAAGTCAATTTATACACCACGCGCGAACCTGTGCTGATTCAAACCTTATTAACCGAATTTACCCAAAAAACTGGGGTAAAAGTGAATACGGTTTTTATTAAAGATGGTTTATTGGAACGTGTAAAAGCAGAAGGTCGTCGTTCTCCTGCCGATGTGATGCTGACTGTAGATTTTGGCAATTTGGTTGATTTAGTAGAAAGTGGTTTAACCCAGCGCGTAAGTTCTAAAACCTTAAATAGCGCAATTCCTGCCAATTTACGAGCTGCCAATGGTCATTGGTATGCTTTGTCGATGCGTGCACGTGCAGTCTACGCCTCTAAAGACCGTACACCGCTTAATGCGATTACTTATGAAGATTTAGCCAATCCAAAATGGAAAAATAAAATCTGTATTCGCTCAGGCAACCATCCATATAACACTGCTTTAATTGCGGCTTATATTGCCCATCATGGTGAAAAACAAGCCGAAACTTGGTTGCGTGGTGTGAAAGCCAATTTAGCTCGCCCAGCCAGCGGTGGTGACCGTGATGTGGCACGTGATATTTTAGGTAAAATTTGTGATATTGGCGTTGCCAACACCTATTATGTCGGCACGATGCGTACAGGTGATGCGGAACAAAAGCGCTGGGGCAATGCGATTAATGTTGTGTTACCACGTTTTAAAAATGGTGGAACGCATGTAAACGTATCGGGTGCAGTGGTTTCTAAACATGCACCAAACCGTAAAGAAGCTGTACAACTGCTCGAGTTTTTAGCTTCTGATCACGCACAAGCCATCTACGCACAAAACGGCTTTGAATACCCTGTCAAACCTGGGGTAAAAATTGACCCGATTATCGCTAGTTTTGGCAAACTGAATATTGATTCAATTCGTTTAAGCGATATTGCACGTCACCGTAAAGCCGCCAACTTATTGGTCGATAAAGTCCAGTTTAACCGCTAAAATTTTCTGCTTTTGTCTTACAGTGCAGCGCTTTGCACTGTAAGATGCTCAGCTGATCCCTCCCCCTTATTTAGTACCTCTATTGCAATGCTTAAAAATAAATTTAATTTTTTATTTTCGCTCAGTGGGTTATTGACGCTACTCGCCTGTTTACCTGTGCTCGCTTTAATTTGGACAGCATTACAAGGTGATAGCGAAATTTGGGGACATCTGCTGCGTTATGTAATTCCACACACGTTGGCAGAAACAGGGATTTTATTGTTGGGTGTGGGGATTCTCACCATCCTGATTGGTACAGGCAGCGCATGGATTGTAACAGCGTATCAATTCCGAGGTCGTGCATTTTTAGATTGGGCCTTACTGCTGCCTTTAGCCGTACCAACTTATATTATTGCGTATAGTTATATCGACATTTTGCACCCCATTGGCCCTGTGCAAAGTATCCTGCGGGATGGGTTTAATTTAGAATTACAACAGTTTTGGTTTGCTAATATTCGTACCGTTTGGGGCGGCATCTTCTTGCTTAGCTTTGTGCTGTATCCGTATGTGTATTTAAGCACCCGTGCAATGTTTCTGATGCAATCGGCCAGTTTAATTGAGGTTGCACGTACATTAGGATTAAAACCCGATCAAGTGTTTTTACGTGTTGCAATTCCACTGGCACGTCCTGCAATTGCTGTGGGCACTAGTCTGGTTTTAATGGAAACCATTAATGATATTGGTGCAACAGAATTTTTAGGCATTAAAACCTTAACTTTGTCGATTTATTCAACCTGGACCAATCAATCCGACTTGGCAGGCGCAGCGCAAATTGCCATTTTCATGTTGATGATCATTACCTTATTGGTTTTAGTAGAGCGTTTAGGACGACGTAAACAGCGCTATATGAACTCTGCACAACGTAGCCGTTTAATGCCTGCACAATCGGTTAAAGGTGTTAAAGCACTGGTATTATTGGGTTTAGGTTTAATTCCTGTCTGTATTGGTTTCTTAATTCCAACCAGTCACTTATTGGTCGAATCCTATAAACGTATTAAATATGCAGGGTACTCAGATTTTCTAATCCAAGCATCTATCAACACACTAATCCTTGCCAGTCTTGCAACTGTGGTAACTATTTTGATTGGTTTCTTTATTGTCAGTGCGGCACGTTTTAGCAAACACCACTGGTTTAGCCGTATTGCCAGTTTAGGTTATGCCATTCCAGGAACTGTTTTAGCCATTGGTCTCATGTTGGCTTTGGGAAAAATTGATCATGCCATTGCAGATTTTTTAGAGTTTAAATTAGGGATACACACAGGTTTATTATTTCTCGGTACTAGTTTTACCCTTATTTATGCTTATGCTGTGCGTTTTTTAGCTATTTCGGTGGGCGGCATTGAGTCAGGCTATAACCGTATTCATGGTGTTTTTGATGATGCTGCACGCAATTTAGGGCAAAACAACTTTGCACTGTTGTGGCGTGTACACCTGCCATTATTACGCCCTGCTATTATTTCTGCAGCTTTATTAATTTTTGTAGATTGCATGAAAGAGCTGCCTGCCACTTTGTTGCTCCGTCCCTTAAATATGGAAACACTCGCTACCCAGCTATATGCAGAAGCCTCTAGGGGCACTTATGAAGATGGTGCCGTAGCAGCTTTACTAATTGTATTGGTTGGGCTGATTCCTGTCATTCTTTTGGCAAAGCTTGGAAAAACCACACGTTAATGCACCCCATTTTGTTGCAAGATATGCCTTGCAACAAAATGAGTTTTGATAAAAAAGTATTTTTTTTAACCAATTAAAAACATTTAAACAAGAGATTGATTTTTAAATTTTATTATTTAATTTCAATGACTAACAAGCTAAAAACCCATACCAATTAGAACAAATACTCTATTCAGCGTGTTTTTTATACTGATTAGTTTTTTCTAGAGCATTTACTCTTATTTTAATTGTGATATTTTTGTCACATGGAGTAACAAATGGTCTCGGTTTGCACAAGCCGAAATCATCCTAGATGAAAGCATAAAGCATCAACAAAAACTGTCATAAAAGACTTTATAGCCCAAGGGAAATGTATAATGAAATTAAAAGCACTAAGCACAGCAATGATTTTAGCAACTGTACCAATGACCGGGGCATTTGCCGCTGCTCTAGATCGTTCAGGTCAGTCAATCTCTGCATTCTTACAACCGGGTAACTATTTTGAAGCAGGTATTTCTGTATTAGATCCAGATGTATCTGGACAGGAAGCTGGCACAAGCACAACAAATCGTCAAATTGGTGATATGGCGGGCGATTACTATTTCCCAAGTGCCGCACTAAAATTCCAACTTACTGATAACTTCTCTTTTGGTCTGCTTTACGACCAACCCTTTGGTGCTGATGCCGAATATTCAGGTAATAATGTTTTTGTTGCTGCACCAACAGATCGAGTACTAAGTACACTACCAATTACAACAACAGCTATTGGCGGCGCTACTACAGGCAGTACTTCAGTTGAAGTTGATACACAAAACATTTCTATGATTTTTGGCTTCCAACCAACTGAGAATTTTAATATTTATGGTGGTGGTGTATATCAAACCATTAAAGGTAATGTAAAACTACGCGGCTCAGCTTACAGCGTTTTTAATGGATACGATGCAGACATTAAAGAAGACTCTGCTGCAGGTTGGTTAGCTGGTGCAGCATTTCAAATTCCTGAAATTGCATTAAAAGCTTCAGTCACTTACCGCTCTGAAATTGATCATGAATTCGTTGCCAATGAAAACTTAAGTCTAGCTACTCCTTTAGCAGCTGCATTACCAGGTCTTGCTGGTCAACTACCAAGTTTAGGTTTAACACCACAACAAATCGCAGGAATTGGCCAAGCAGTAACAAAGTTTTCAGCAGCTAACACAGCTGAAGGTAAAACTAAAATTACAACACCACAATCGGTGAACTTAGACTTCCAAACAGGCATCATGGCGAATACTGTAGCATTTGCAAATGTACGCTGGGTGAACTGGAAAGATTTCTCAATCACACCGTATAAGTTTGGTAAAGCTGCAGAAGCTGTTGGTCCTTTAGTTAAGCGTCCAAATGGTTTTTCTCTTGTAGAATATTCAGATGACCAATGGTCTGCAAACGTAGGTGTAGGTCGTAAATTAAATGATCAATGGGCTGGTAACGTTTCTGTAGGTTGGGACTCTGGTGCAGGTAATCCTGTTTCAACTCTAGGTCCAACAGAAGGATATTGGAATCTTGGTTTAGGTGTTCAATATAGTCCAACACCAGCAACCTTCATTGCTGGTGGCGTAAAATATTTTTGGTTAGGGGATGCGAAAGCACAAACTGGTGCTCAAGCAGGCGGTTCAGAGTATGTAGCAAATTTTGAAGATAATGATGCTTTGGCTTATGGCTTAAAAATCGGTTACCGCTTCTAATTCAATATTTTCTAAAACAGCCACCCTTCGGGGTGGTTTTTTACACTTAAAGCTCTTCGTTTTTATACAAGTGCCAACCTAATGTTTAAATTTAAAACAATTAAACACATATTTTCCCAAATATTACCCTAAAAAATTATTTAATAAAATTCATTTACTTAAGACCTTAAAATAGTACTTTTACTCTAATCAACTGCTATTTATAACTTATTCAGTTCATTTATTCTGCGAAATTGAGCATTTACTCTTTTTTCAAATGTGTTACTTTTCCTGCACTTTTTGTTACATAAAGCATCAGGGAACGACCATGAAGCTCAATAGAATTTATTCGGCTATTTTACTTAGCACTCTCCCACTTACACCTGCGATTGCTGCTGGTTTAGACCGTTCCGGTCAATCTATTGCTGCATTTTTACAACCGGGTAATTATGCAGAAGCAGGTATTTCAATTTTAGATCCAAATGTATCTGGTCAAGACAAAAATAAACACCAAGCAGATGACATGGCAGGTGATTATTACTTCCCACACGCTGCATTAAAAGTTCAAGCAACTAACAAAGTGTCGATTGGTTTAATTTACGATCAACCTTTTGGCGCCGATGCTGAATATTTTGGGAAAAATAATTTTGTTGAAAGTAGACCTGTACCATTTCAAGGCAGTACTTCTGTTGTGGTTGATACCCAAAATTTAAACTTGTTAGTGGGTTATCAACCTAATGAAAATTGGAATCTATATGCTGGTGCTGTATATCAGACAGTAGATGGTACTGTTATTTTACGTGGTACTGCATATTCAGCCTTTAATGGTTATGATTTTAAAACCGGTGAAGATGAGTCTGTGGGTTGGTTAGCGGGTGTTGCGTATCAAATCCCTCAAATCGCACTTAAAGCTTCTGTTACTTACCGCTCTGAAATTGAGCATGAAATGACTGCTTATGAAAACTTTGGTGCAATAGGATTTACCCAAATACCTACACTAGATGAAACCATGACGCAAATTAGTTCTACTACAGGTAAAACACAACTAACAACACCACAATCTGTCAATCTAGATTTCCAAACAGGAATTATGGCGAACACCGTTGCATTTGCAAACCTTCGCTGGGTGGACTGGTCAAATTTTAAAGTACAACCATACAAATTTGGCAAGCTTACTCAAATATTAGGCCAAGCTGGTTATGTACCCACCAAACCTAATGGATTTAACCTTATTGACTATAAAGATGACCAAATTTCTGCAACTGTTGGTGTAGGGCGTAAGTTCAATGATCGTTGGGGTGGTAATGTATCTTTAGGCTGGGATTCTGGTGCCGGCAACCCTGTTACGACCTTAGGTCCAACTGAAGGCTACTGGAGTGTGGGTACAGGTGTTCGCTACTCACCTACCGAAAATTATTTCATTGGTGCAGGATTTAAATACTTCTGGTTAGGTGATGCTGATGCCGTCACAGGTGCACACACGGAAGCAGGCAAGTTTGAAAATAATTACGCTGTTGCATATGGATTAAATATTGGCTACCGCTTCTAAATAGTTCACAGTTCATATCGCATAAAAACAAAGGGCATCAAATGATGCCTTTTGTTGTACTCAGCTTCAGATTAAGCAGGAATATCTCGTACCGAAGCACCACGAATTGCTTCTTTTAATGCTGCATAACCATGAATTGCAGGGAATTGTGGGAATTCTGCAATCACATTATCAGGTGCATCAAATAAGAAACCTTTGTCCGCTTCACCTAGCATCGTGGTGTCGTTATATGAATCGCCTGCAGCAATTACACGGAAATTTAAACCGTGTAAGGCTTTAACCGCCTGACGCTTTTGGTCGGGTTGACGCAATTTGTATGCTGTAATCATGCCATTTTCATCTGTTTCTAATTTGTGACAGAAAATTGTTGGCCAGCCCAATTGCTTCATCAACGGATGTGCAAACTCATAGAACGTGTCTGAAAGAATAATCAATTGGAAGTGTGTGCTCACCCACTCTACAAACTCTTTCGCGCCAGGGAATGGCCCCATATCCGCAATCACCGCTTGAATATCATTCAAACCCAAGCCATGCTGTTTTAGAATATTTAAACGCTGAGTCATCAACACATCGTAGTCTGGAATATCACGTGTAGTTGCTTCTAGTTCTTTAATTCCAGTTTTTTTAGCAAAGTTGATCCAAATTTCTGGAACTAACACACCTTCAAGATCAAGACATACGATTTCCATGGGTTCTCCCAAAATACCAATAAAAATTTTCACTATCATAGCCGAAGATTCGGTTTTTGCCTTGTTCTTTTTTAAATCTATTTAGTTCATAAGCATTTATTTTTTAGTGATAATAGAGTTTTGACAATTCTATTAAAATAAGCGCTTAATTCAGTAAGATTAGCTTCTCCAAGCCGAATGCTAGGAACATATAATGACCACCATTCCAACTATAGATATCGTTGATGCACTCGCAACCGAATATACAGACAAATCGCCTAGCGAGATTTTAAAACTTGCTTTGAACCAGCAGGGTGAAGTTGCAATTTCTTTTTCTGGCGCAGAAGATGTGGTACTGATTGATATGGCGTCTAATTTAGGTTTGCCATTTCGTGTATTTAGTTTAGATACAGGACGTTTGCATCCTGAAACCTATCAATTTTTAGAAACTGTACGCAAATATTATAATATTGAGATCGAAATTTGCTTTCCTGAAACCGAAGCAGTCCAACAATTGGTACAAGAAAAAGGCTTGTTTAGCTTTTTTGAAGATGGACATCAGGAATGTTGTGGAATTCGTAAAGTTCAACCTTTACGAAAAAAACTGGCAACACTAGATGGCTGGATTACAGGGCAACGTAAAGATCAAAGCCCAGGTACACGTCAAGATATTCCAGTGGTACAAGCCGATGCAGGTTTTGCTGGTCCAAATAAACAACTAATTAAATACAATCCACTGGCAAACTGGTCAAGCAGTGACGTGTGGAACTACATTCGCATGATGGAAATTCCATACAATCGTTTGCATGAAAAAGGTTTTATTTCGATTGGCTGTGAACCTTGCACCCGCCCTGTGCTCCCAAACCAACATGAACGCGAAGGTCGTTGGTGGTGGGAAGAAGCAACGCACAAAGAATGCGGTCTACATGCTGGAAATTTAAAATAACAAATCTGTTACTACAATAAAAATCACAGTTTTACTGTGATTTTTATTGACTTGCGATGGCGCAAAAACCACTATATTTGTTTGATAAAAAAGATATACTGAAATTAAATCTTATATAACTCTAAAAACCTTGTTCAGATAAGAACAAGCGTAGAAATTGCAGTGAGGCAATCCACAATATGCGTCCATTACACCCTATTGATTTTATTTTCCTATCACTCGAAAAACGTCAACAGCCCATGCATGTGGGCGGATTATTCTTATTCCAAATTCCAGAACATGCACCAGCCACTTTTATTCAAGACTTGGTTGCCGATATTCGCAATTCAAAGTCGATGCCTATTGCACCATTTAACAATAAGCTCAATGGTCTATTTTGGGATGAAGATGAAGAGTTCGATCTCGATCATCACTTCCGTCATATCGCCTTGCCAAAGCCAGGCCGTATTCGTGAATTATTAACTTATATTTCACAAGAACACAGCTCGTTGATTGATCGCGCCAAACCACTCTGGACTTGCCATATTATTGAAGGTATTGAAGATAATCGTTTTGCGATGTTCTTTAAAATTCATCATGCCATGGTAGATGGTATTGCTGGCATGCGTTTGGTGGAAAAATCCCTTTCGCACGACGAAAATGCAAAAAGAATTGTACCACCTTGGTGTGTAGAAGGCCCACGTGCTAAACGCCTGAAAGAACCGAAAGTCAGCCGTTTAAAGAAAATTTTTGGTGGAGTTAAAGGTCAGTTTGAAGCAACCCCTCGCGCAGTTTATGAAGTATCACAAACTGTTGCCAAAGATATGGGACGTAACCCTGATTATGTCTCCAGCTTCCAAGCACCAAGCACCATCTTAAACCAACGTGTGAGCGCCTCACGTCGTTTTGCCGCTCAATCTTTTGAGTTTGCACGTTTGCACCGTATTGCTAAAGCTTTGGGCGTAACCATTAATGATGTGGTACTGGCAATTTGCTCAGGCGCATTGCGTGAGTACTTACTCAGCCAATATGCTTTACCGAAAAAACCTTTAATTGCGATGGTGCCTGCCTCTATTCGTGATGACGATTCTGAAGTATCTAATCGAATCACCATGATTTTAGCCAACTTGGGTACGCACAAAGAAGATCCGCTTGAGCGTTTAAAAATTGTGCGCCGCAGTGTACAAAATGCCAAGCAGCGTTTTAAGCGCATGAATGCCAATCAAATTATGAACTATAGTGCTTTTGTTTACGGCGCTGCTGGTTTAAATATTTTGTCAGGCATTATGCCAAAGCGTCAGGCCTTTAACTTGGTTATTTCCAATGTACCTGGCCCACGTGAACCTTTGTATTGGAATGGTGCAAAGCTAGATGCACTATACCCTGCTTCAATCGTGTTAGATGGACAAGCTTTAAACATTACCATGACCAGCTATTTAGACAAATTAGAAGTTGGTTTAACTGCTTGTCGTCATGCCTTACCGAAAATGCAAAACTTATTGCAACACTTGGAAGATGAAATTCAGCGTTTTGAACAGATTATTGATGCGCCTGAAGGGGTCAATAAAATCGTGGATTGATACGTCAATCCATCAGAAAAATAATTCAATAGAATCAATTAAGGGGCAATTTATGCCCCTTATTTTTGAATACTACGACACTGTTTTAATAATTGCTGACAAACTGCGCTAATCATTGCTGTAGTAATTTGAGTTTCCTTACCTTGCTCATCCAAAATATAACCGTTATGTGTCACTTTACGATCTAAGACTTTCAAACTTTTTTTAATCACTGCTTCACTCATACCCATGACATACCTCATTTGCTAAACCGAGGGAGATGTTCGGTTTTGGCTACTGACTGTGTATGCTTAGTATTGAGAATTCGCTCAAAAAAGTAAAATTTCAGATGTAACAACTGTTTAGCGACATCCTGTTACAATTTCAGCTCAGAATGATATCGTATTGCTCTTGCGTATATAAATTTTCCACCTGAAATTTAATCACACGACTAACAAAATGCTCTAAATCCGCGACTGCTGGCGCTTCGGCAGTTAACAATCGGTCAATCACCGATGGATGCGCAACGACAGTAAAGCCACGTTGTGACTCAAATGCACGGGCATATCTTAAAATTTCTCGAAAAATTTCGTAACACATTGACTCAGCTGTTTTGACATATCCTCGCCCCTGACAGGTTGGACAGGCTTCGCACAGTAAATGTTCTAAAGATTCACGGGTGCGTTTACGGGTCATTTCTACCAAACCCAATTCAGACACTTGGGTAATTTTGGTTTTGGCATGGTCACGTTCTAGCATCCGCTCGAA
This sequence comes from Acinetobacter sp. YT-02, assembly GCF_002412355.1. Lineage (NCBI taxonomy): Bacteria > Pseudomonadati > Pseudomonadota > Gammaproteobacteria > Moraxellales > Moraxellaceae > Acinetobacter > Acinetobacter sp. YT-02. The sequence continues at coordinate 8,523 of NZ_NOZT01000020.1, read as the reverse complement.
CTGACTCAAGACTTCATCTCGGTGCTGCACTTCCTGCATATCAATAAAGTCAATAATGATGATGCCACCTAAATTACGCAAACGTAACTGGCGAGCAATCACCTGCGTGGCTTCCATATTGGTTTTAAATACGGTGTCTTCTAAAGTCCGCCCACCGACATAAGAGCCTGTATTCACATCAATGGTGGTCATGGCTTCAGTCTGATCAATCATCAGATAACCGCCCGACTTTAATGCCACACGGGTTTGCAGTGCCTTTTGAATATCTTCTTCGACATTGTATAAATCGAACAGTGGTCGCTCACCAGGATAATGAATCAGACGATTGTGCATATTCGGCACAAATTCATCTACAAACTCTTTTAATTTTGCATGAATTTCACGTGAATCGACATAAATTTTGGCGGTATTGTCATTGGCTAAATCACGAATCACGCGTTGTGGTAAAGGCAGTTCTTCAAAAATTAATGAGGGTACGGCAATACTGATTTGTTTCCGCTGAATGTATTCCCACAGTTTTGCCAAATAGCACATGTCTTGCACCAAAGCGGCTTCATCTACCCCTTCGGCTGCTGTACGGACAATCACTGAGCCTGGAAGTTTATGCTCTGCCTGAATGCTTTCTATGATGCCACGCAAACGTTCTCGTTCTTCGCTCAACTCAATGCGTTGTGATACGCCAATATGACTGCCATACGGCATTAAGACCAAATAACGCGAAGGAATGGAAAGATCAGTGCTCAGTCGGGCGCCTTTAGTACCCAGCATATCCTTCATGACTTGTACCGTGAGAATTTGCCCTGGCTGCAACAACTCAAATACATTGGGTGTTGGCTGGCTACGTGGCCAAATCATGTCATTAATATGCAAAAAAGCAGTACGTGATAAGCCAATATCGACAAAAGCAGCTTGCATACCTGGTAGCACACGCACGACTTTGCCTTTATAAATATTGCCCACCAGACCACGCTTGGCAGTACGTTCAACGAATAATTCATTGACCGTGCCGTTTTGAATTAACGCCACCCGACACTCCATCGGTGTGACATTAATCAACAACTCGTCAGACATAATAAAACTCAAAACATTATAAAAATTTTTGTGCAGCAGTTAATTTAGTGCCTTAACTGTCTGTAATAACTGTACGGTTTCATGCAAAGGTAAGCCCACAACATTACTGTAGCTCCCCTCAATACGCGGAATATAACGTGCTGCAATGCCTTGAATTGCGTACGCTCCCGCTTTGCCAATCGGCTCACCTGTTACCCAGTAACTTTCCATATCATCTAGGCTAAGCGATTGAAATTCAACCTGTGTACGTACCACTATACTGGATTTTTTCTGTTTTGTACCCACACAAACTCCTGAAAAAACATCATGTTTTCGACCAGAGAGTTGTGACCAAATGGCAAAGGCATGTGCCTTAGATTCAGGCTTACCCAAAATCTGCCCATCCACCCCTAAACTGGTGTCGGCAGCAATCACAATGGCATCAGGAAATACACTGAGCACAGCATCGGCTTTGGCACGTGCCAGACGTTCAACATAAGCGGCAACGTCTTCACCAACCAAAACAGATTCATCAATGTCTGGACTGTAAATTTCAAATTCCAGTCCAAGTTGTTGTAGCAGCTCCCGACGTCGCGGTGAACTTGAGGCGAGAATTAAATGCGCCATTTTCTTAAGAAATAATACAACACGGGCCAAAGCAAAATGCTACTCAGCACAGGCTGCCAATGACGGGCGAACGGGAACTGTATTCCCCCCATAACTTGCAACACCCACATAATGGCAAGGTGTGCCAAAATCGCAATTACACTGATCACCCATAAATTAGCAAAAGTCATGATGCGGCGTTCACGGGTCAGAAAACGTGCCACAAAAGTAATCACCACAAAACTTAGGGCATTCATACCCAAAGGTGCATCGAGAAGTAAGTCGGCAAATAAACCTGTGCCAAAGGCAAACCAAATGCCACACCAGGTTGGTTGTCCAAGCACCCAAAATAGGGTCACCATTAACATAAATAATGGTCGCCAGCCAGAACCTGCGTATGACAATGGATACACCATAAGTACCGATGCTGCAATTACCGAAAAAATAATCGGAAACAGTGGGTCTTTATTCTTGTTTTGCCCTAGTCGGGTTTGTCCTAATTTAGCGATTGGCATTTGGCTGCTCCTTCGCTAAAGATTCTGAGAATAACACCACTACATGATGCCCACCTGCCAATTGTGCTGCAGGCACGACATCAATTTGGGCAAACTCACCTGAATTATGACGGCTAATTTTAGCAATGCTTCCAACCAAATAACCTGCTGGAAAATGCTCGCCCAAGCCAGAGCTATAGACTTTTTCTCCAACTTGAATATTGGCACTGGTCGGTACATATTCCATTTTTAAACGACCAAGGTCACCCGTACCAGACACAATGGCACGCATACCAGTATGTTCTAGACGTACAGAGAGTGAATGTTCTTTGTCTGAAAGCAGCATGACACGGCTACTATGCGGATAAACAGAAATAATCTGCCCCATAATTCCCTTATCATCTAAAACAGTTTGTCCGACTTTTAACTGATTTTGAGAGCCACGGTTAATCACAATAATATGTCGCAATGGGTCAGCATCGGTGCCAATCACTTCGGCAATTTCCATGCGTCCATCAATGATCAATGGCGTATCCAGCAACCCACGTAAGCGGGTATTTTCTGCAGAAAGTTCAGATAATTTTTGCAAGCGAACTTGAGCCTGTAACAACTCTGCCTGCATCGCAGTATTTTCACGACGCAATTGAGCTTCAGACTTACTTTGTTGACTTAGCCATTCTCGCGACAATACGGGATAGCTTGCAAGGGCATAAATTGGGTTATACGCCGCATACAAAACATCTCGTGCAGGTTGGATTACATGCGGAACACGCCAGTTAAAAAACAGGATGACCAAGCAGGTAATGACCGCAATGATAAAAGAGCGAAAAGATGGCGGTTGTCTGGAAAACAGATTTGTTTGCACCGCCGAATCCTATGTTTAGCCAACAAATAACATATCGTGGTTTGGATTATCAAAGAATTCCAAGACCTTGCCACCGCCACGGGTCACGCAAGTTAATGGTTCTTCTGCCACAACCACAGGTAGACCTGTTTCTTGTGCCAATAGCTTATCTAGGTTACGTAACAACGCACCACCACCTGTCAACACAATACCACGCTCTGCAATATCTGAAGACAATTCAGGAGGCGTTTGTTCCAATGCAGATTTCACTGCGGCAACAATGCTTTGTAGCGGATCAGAAATCGCTTGGGTGATTTCATCTGAAGTAACCGTAATGGCACGCGGCACACCTTCAGCCAAGTTACGACCACGAACTTCAATTTCCAGTGGTTTAGCACCTTCATCTGGCAATGCCATGCCCACTTCTTTTTTAATGGTTTCTGCTGTGGTTTCACCAATCACACAGCCATGCGCCTTACGCACATAGTTAATGATTTGCTCATCAAACACATCGCCACCAATACGCAATGAATCTGAATACACGCAACCCTGTAATGAAATAATGGCGATTTCTGTTGTACCACCGCCAACATCGACCACCATAGAACCACAAGCTTGCTCAACTGGCATACCCGCACCAATTGCAGCGGCCATCGGTTCTTCAATCAGGCGGACATCACGAGCACCCGCATTGAATACCGCTTCACGAATGGCACGGCGTTCTACCAAGGTAGATTTACATGGCACACACACCACTACACGTGGTGCAGGTGGGAATAAGCGCTTTTCATGCACTTTACCAATAAATTGGTTAAGCATGGTTTCAGTCACTTCAAAATCAGCGATTACACCATCTTTCATAGGGCGAATTGCAGAAATATTTGCAGGGGTACGACCCAACATTTGTTTGGCATCAAGACCGACTGCGGCAACAATTTTCTGTGAACCGCTGTGACGAATTGCCACAACCGTCGGTTCATTTAATATAATGCCTCGTCCTGGCGCATAAATAAGTGTATTTGCTGTACCTAAATCAATGGCTAGGTCTGGCGAAAACAAGCCAATTAGTCGTTTTAGAATCACGGAGTCGTTCTCGATTAAACTTTATGTGGACGCAAGTTGGCAACTTTAACTAAATGTGGTGCGTTGAACAAGTCAATCGCTTATTATAACGCACGATATTTTGAAATTTTTTATTAATACTGATTTTAGGTGATGTTATGTCTACCTCGGATGCTCAGCATTCTGCAGATTTAAATGCACAAACAGTTTCAGCAATTGCCCATCTTGCTCGTCTTAAACTCAATGATACGCAATCTGCTGAGTATGCTCAAAGTCTAAATAAAATTTTAGGCATGATGGAAAGCTTAAAAGGCATAAATACCGATGACGTTGAGCCTTTAAAAAGCCCATTTGACCACCCTCAACCATTACGTGAAGACGTCGTAACCGAACAGAATCATCGTGAGCAATATCAAGCTGTTGCCCCTGCAGTTCAGGATGGCTTGTACCTTGTTCCACGTGTGATTGAATAATTTATTCGGCTGTTACATTTTGACTTCATAAAAAGGTAAAAGAATTTTTCTCATGACAGATTTACATCGCTTATCGATTCGTGAAATCTCTGAGGGTTTAGCGGCAGCCAAATTCTCCTCTCGCGAACTAACAGAACATTATTTAAAACGTATTGCCAAAATTGATCCGCAAGTGCGCTCTTATGTCACCGTGACCAATGAAGTAGCACTGGCACAGGCGGATGCAGCCGATGCATTACGTCAGGCGGGTCAAGCGACAGCACTGACAGGTATTCCTGTTGCACATAAAGATATTTTTTGTACCCAAGGCATTAAAACCTCTGCGGGTTCAAAAATGCTGGACAATTTTATCTCGCCTTATGACGCAACTGTGGTGGCACAAGGTAAAAATGCAGGTTTGGTCACTTTGGGTAAAGTGAACATGGACGAATTCGCAATGGGTTCAACCTCTGAAAGTTCGTTCTATGGCGCGACCAAAAACCCATGGGCACTTGACCATGTACCGGGTGGTTCGTCAGGTGGTTCTGCTGCTGTCGTGGCGGCTGACCTTGCACCATTTGCTACAGGTACAGATACAGGTGGTTCAATCCGTCAGCCTGCGTCTTTCTGTGGTTTGACTGGTCTCAAACCAACTTACGGACGTGTTTCACGTTACGGCATCATCGCTTATGCATCATCTTTAGATCAGGCAGGCCCAATGGCACGCTCTGCAGAAGACTGCGCATATTTAATGAATGTAATGGCAGGTCATGACGCCAAAGACTCAACCTCTATGGATAAAGCGGTTGAAGATTATGTCGCGAACCTGAATGCAACAACGCTCAAAGGCTTACGCATTGGTATTCCGAAACAATACTTCAATGTGGCTGGTTTAGATGCTGCGGTGAAAGCACGTGTTGAAGAATCACTAAAAAAATTAGAAGAATTGGGCGCAGTATTGGTTGAGATTGATCTCAACATGACTGAAAGCTACGTGCCAACTTACTATCTGATTGCCCCTGCAGAAGCATCATCTAACCTTTCTCGTTACGATGGTGTGCGTTATGGCTACCGTGCAGAAAATCCTCAAGATATTTTAGACCTTTACAAACGCTCGCGTTCTGAAGGTTTTGGTGCAGAAGTGCAACGTCGTATCTTGATTGGTACGTATGCTCTTTCTGCGGGTTATTACGATGCTTACTACGTGAAAGCACAAAAAGTCCGTCGTTTAATTCAGCAAGACTTCTTAAAAGCCTTTGAACAGGTCGATGTGATTGCAGCACCAACTGCACCAACAACTGCCTACAAAATTGGCGCGTCTTTAGACCCTGTTGAAATGTATTTGGGTGATATTTACACCATCGCGGTGAACTTAGCGGGCTTACCTGCAATTAGTGCGCCTGTTGGTTTTGACCAAGATCACTTGCCTGTGGGTTTACAATTGATTGGCAATTACTGGTCTGAATCACAATTGTTATCTGTGGTACATCAGTATCAACAAGCGACAGATTGGCATACTCAACGCGCTGCAATTGCTGAGGAGAACGCATAATGGCGAAGAATACTGCTAAACCCAAATCAAACCTGATTGATGGCTGGGAAGTCGTAATTGGTATTGAGATTCACACTCAGCTTGCAACCAATTCTAAAATTTTCTCGGGCTCATCAACCGAATTTGGTCAAGACCCAAATACGCAAGCCAGCCTTGTTGATTTAGCTATGCCAGGCGTCTTGCCTGTGTTGAATAAAGAAGTGGTGGATTTGGCAATCCGTTTTGGCTTGGGTATTGATGCCTACATCGACCAAGCCTCTGTATTTGCACGTAAAAACTACTTCTACCCGGATTCTCCAAAAGGCTACCAGATCAGCCAGATGGATAACCCGATTGTAGGCTTGGGTCATATCGACATCCAACTTGAAGATGGCACAACCAAACGCATTGGCGTAACCCGTGCACACCTTGAGGAAGATGCAGGTAAATCGATTCACGACCAATTTGAAGGCATGTCAGGTATTGACTTAAACCGTGCAGGCACACCTTTATTGGAAATAGTATCTGAGCCAGATATGCGTTCGGTTGAAGAAGCGGTTGCTTACATTAAAGCGATTCACACACTGGTTCGTTGGTTAGGTATTTCTGACGGCAACATGGCTGAAGGTTCGTTCCGTGCGGACTGTAACGTGTCGCTACGTCGTCCAGGTCAGCCATTCGGTACACGTTGTGAGCTTAAAAACTTGAACTCATTCCGTTTCATTGAACAAGCGATCAATGTTGAAATTGAACGTCAAATGGAAATTTTGGAATGGGATGGCACCATTGATCAAGAAACACGTTTGTTCGATCCAGTGAAGATGGAAACGCGTTCAATGCGTTCGAAGGAAGAAGCGAACGATTACCGCTACTTCCCTGATCCAGATTTGTTGCCTGTGATTATTCCTGACGCGCAAATTGAAGCCATTAAAGCAACTATGCCTGAGCTTCCTGCTGCACGTCGTGCACGTTTCGTGGCGGACTTTGGTGTGACTGAGTACGATGCTCACGTGCTAACATTGACTCGTGAAATGTCAGAATTTTACGAAGCTGTAGTTGCTGCGGCTGGTGGTGCGGCACAAGGTAAGATTGCTGCAAACTGGGTAATGGGCGAATTCTCAGGTGCTTTAAATAAAGCAGGCTTAGACTTGGCTGATTCTCCTGTATCTGCGGAAAAACTTGGCGGTATGATCGCGCGTATTGTGGACAACACAATTAACGGTAAGATCGCTAAGCAAGTATTCGGCTTTATGTGGGACGAAGGCAAATCTGCGGACGAGATTATTGCTGAGAAAGGCTTAAAACAGGAAACTGATACAGGCGCGATTGAAGCAATTATTAAAGACGTACTTGCTGCCAATGAGAAGATGGTTGAAGAGTATAAATCTGGTAAAGAGAAAGCTTTCAACGGTCTTGTTGGTCAAGTGATGAAAGCTGCGAAAGGCAAAGCCAACCCAGCTCAAGTGAATGAATTAATGAAGAAATTGATTGGTTGATTTATTAGCTAATCAATTGATTTCATGTTATAAAAACCTCGCTTAATGCGGGGTTTTTTAATTTTCTGAGATTATATTTTAAAATGAGTTACTTTCATATATTACAAGTTAGTACTGAACATCAAATCAAACAACTTGACGAAGAATATCAAATTAGTTTTCACACAAGTCGTTTTTTGGAATACACAAATCAAGACATCCGGATTTTATATAAAATATTAACTCAGGAAAATCTTGATTTGCTCAAGAAGTACCCTGCTTTAATAACTATTGAGCGCTTTGAGAAAGAAATTTCCTTAGCTCAAATTACAACCATCATATATGATTCTAAAGAACAAAATATATATGTAAATTTTAAAAAATTAAAATCTATAAATATAAAAACTAGAGACGATATTGAATTTAATGAAGAAGATACTAGAGAAACAAGAAGAGAAAAATTTAAAGATTTTGATAGATATCTAAGAGATATTAAAGAATCTTTAAAATTCGAAGAAAGAGAAATATATAGACATCATTGGGCAATAAAAATAGGAAATATTTTTACTATATCATCTAATAATTCACATCTCCAAGCTTTTAACACTCAGAGTTATGTCGACCAATTTCCTGATTATAAACAACCACTCCCATTAACTCAGTATATTGACCTTAAATCAACTATTGAAGTAGGTTACGAAGCACAAACAACGTTAGAAGTTAATAAAGCTCAAGAAGCTCAAGAAGCTCAAGAAGCTCAAGAAGCTCAAGAAGCTCAAGAAGCTCAAGAAGCTCAAGAAGCTCAAGAAAATGATAGATTATCTATTTCTACAGTTGCGGAGTATATGAGACTCATTGATAAAATCAGCAAGTCAATGATAAAAGAAGAAAGGGAAGTATTTTTCCGTGGTCATAGTAATGCTGCTAGTTATTTCTTAAGTTGACAAAAATAACTAATCATGCGAAAAAGTTTTTTTAGTTAACAGATGTTCACACATGCCTCGAATTG